>JAFYUT010000096.1 GCA_017549485.1 Akkermansia sp. | reverse complement strand
TCAGTAAACTTGAAAACTGCCTCGCCCGGCCTTGCTTCGCGCTGCTCGTTTGAGCCGCTCAGCCTTTCGGGCGTCACCGTGACGGTGTGCCGATGAGTATACCTGAATCTTCACCGAACGTCAAGCCAATTTTTCTAAAAAATTTCACTTTTTTCTCGCATTTTTTGTAACTCCTTGAAAATACAAGGCAAAAATTTTGCACTTTTCTACACAAAATTGCGCATTTTCTGAAAATAGATAGAAAATGCGCAAGAAAAGTGTAGTTTTTAGCAGCAATCTTTATCCATATTAAGTCGGCGGCAACAAGTTCACATAATCCGCGGGATTATTAACACGCACAGAGTCAAGCCATTCTACAGGAATAGAACCTACTCCATACATTGTCCCCAATAAAGCACCGGTGATAGCAGCGTTAGTATCCGTATCTCCCCCGCTCGACACAACATCTATCAGAGCAGAACGAAAATCCTTTGCATGAAGCAATTGATACAGAGCAACATGAAGCGCAAGAACAACCCATCCGGAGTGACTCAAATCACAAACGGGTTTCACGGAGGCAGCCTCCTCTACAGCATTAATCACTTCAGGACTCAAGGATTGTAAGCGAGCCCAAGCCAACGTAGCCTTATATACAGATTGTGGGGTAGCCCCCTGCTCCATGGCTTGAAGCATGGCATAAACGAATACTGCATTGCAATCTGCATTGTTAGGATTTGGATGAGTGAGAGCAGCATCCTCTCGCACAGCCGATTCCCAATCAAATCCGGGATGAGCAACAGCCCAGAGAGCCAATGGCATTACGCGCATGAGAGTACCATTACCTTGCGATTCAGGCATAGGGTAGCCCATCAAAGCCGAACGCGTAGCGCAGCCAACATCCGGCGGATTTGTACGAAACCATTCTATATATCTAGCCATGGCAGCCTGTGGTGACCAGCCTCCGGCGTCTTTCAGAGAGCGGTGCAAACATAAGGCCATTTGTGTATCATCCGTCACCGAGCCGGCAGGCCGGTAACCGAAAATGGGAGAGTTCGGCAGCATAGTAGCGAGCCCCTGCGGATGGCGAGCCATAATATTTGCTCCCCGCCATCCCTCTACAGAGGCGCCCAAGGCATCTCCCACCATCTGCCCGGCCCATGCACCGTATGCAATTTCGGTATATCTCATCTCATTCATCATAAAAACATTTTACAGAAACAAAATCTCTTGTCAATCAGATAAAAAATTGAAGCAACGGCCTTTAAAAGCATTCATCATCGTGAATAATGGGGGTAATACCCGAGAGGCGATGGTTCGAACCGTCTCCTCGCCCACGCCGATGGAAGACGACAGGATATGCCGGGACATCTTTTACTGACGGCAGCAGAGCCGTATAGCAAGACGGATTGGCAGAATGCACAACGGAGAGCCAATGACGGGGTATACATTTTAAGCCACCCCACGCAGCTAACAAAGCCCCGGTAATTGCGGCATTCGTATCCGTATCGCCACCGGCAGAAACAACATCTACCAATGCATTCCGGAATGAACCGGCATGCTTTAACTGATAAAAAGCACCTTGCAAAGCGATGAGAACCCAACCAATGTGTTCACCATCGTAATCGGGCCGCGCGTGACTGTTTAATATCGCCTCAATGACAGATTGAGATAATTCGTGCTCCACAGCATACGCTAAAGCTGAGAAAATGATATCTTTTGCCGTTTTACCGGGTTGCATGGCTGTTAACAAAGCATATACAAACACCTCATTACAATCCCCACAAACAGGGTGTGGGTGAGTGATGGCAGCATCCTCTCGAGCTGCAGTTTGCCAATCAAAATCCGGGTGGGTAGCCGCCCACAATGCTATAGGCAGCACACGCATGAGTGCGCCATTACCCTGAGACTCAGGGTTAGGAGTGCCGGTAAGGGCATCATAAGTAGCCTCGCCGATGTCAGGCGGGTCGGTTGAGAGCCACTCCATGTAGCGTTTAAGTGTGGTCTCTCTACTCCACCCATTGGCATCTAGCAAAGCCAAATGTAAGTAATAGGCCATCTGAGTATCATCCGTTACCACGCCCGGTTGACGATCTGAGCAAATACAAAACCCCGGTACCATGTCCCGTATACCATGGGGATACTTGGCTATAATATCCTCATGATAACAAAACTCAGCGGGAGCCCCCAAGGCATCACCTATCATCAAACCGGCCCAAGCAGCGGCTACGTTCTTGTTGATATTCTTGTTGTGTGTCGGCATATAAAAGGTAGAGAAAAAATGCAACTCTCCATATATAGTCGAGTTCTAATCCATGGCAAAATTTCTCATTTTATTGAAATAAGAACACATTATGTCAATAAGCCTTCTCTTTTCCCGCTATTATCGGCTTATTATTTATGTGTCATCATCGAAAAAAAGCTTTTTTTATCTACGACCAGACATAAAAAGGCCCTTACTCATACAGAGCAAGAGCCTCTCGGAAATCGGAGCGTATTATGCTTAATCAGTCCACACGGGGCTTCTTAGGCACGGGGGGAGGTGTACCCTCAGGAGCTTTGTAGGTGGTGTTGGGCAACCAAGTTTGATTGCGACCGAAGAATGCGATTTTACCACGAACAATGAGATTCTTACCCTCACGCCAAATCTCACAGCCATATACCTTGCCGTTCTGAGGATCGAGGATTTCACCGTCTTCGTAGGTGCTACCATCCTTCTCCAAATCCCAAATGATGTCCATGCCCATAATGGCAGGACGCCCGGGAGTTGCAGCGCGAGCATTCTTGTTCTCCAGCAAGTCAACGACACGGCCGTAGTACTTGCCTTTGTATTGATAAATCTGTACGACGCTCTTGGCCTTGCCGGTGGAGTCATCGATGGTGGTCCAATAGCCGGTCACATTGGCCAAAGCCTGAGAAGCAAGCATTCCCAAGCCTACTAATGTTGTCATGAGGAACGTTTTCATGTTATATCGCGTTTTTGGAGTTATTTTCCCTACACTTTTCGCATAAGCTAGAGTGAGGTCGAGAATTAATATATATAAAACTAGAGTTAAGTCAAGCTTTTATTCGTTATTTTTCAAAAAAATTGTTATAATTTCATATTAGATGGGTACGATTCACCGTATCTAACGCCACATGCATCAAATAAAAACAAGACATCTATAAGAAGAATGAAGTATGGCGGAAAGGTATATTGACGCAGAGCGGAAGCTATGCTAAAATGCGCCACAAGATGATACACCGCAGCCTCAGCACACTTATAGGTGGCACTCCGTTGATGGAGCCGGTAAATTATAACCGCAAGCTGGGAATTCATGCCCGATTACTCTGTAAGCTTGAGTACCTGAACCCGACGGGAAGCGTTAAAGACAGAGCAGCGGCATTCATCATTAAAGCCGCAGAGGAAGCAGGCGCGCTCAAAGAGGGCGGCACAATCATTGAGCCCACCAGCGGCAATACGGGGATTGGCCTGGCAGCACTCTCCACAGCCAAAGGATACCGAGCCATCATGGTTATGCCGGATACCATGAGTGCCGAGCGCCGCAACATACTCAAAGCTTACGGAGCAGAAGTAGTACTTACCCCGGGGGCGCAAGGTATGAAAGGCAGCATTGCCAAAGCCCATGAGTTGCAGGCCGGCATACCGGGTGCCATCATTGCCGGTCAATTTGAAAACCCTGCAAACTCAGCAGCCCACTACGCCACGACAGGCCCCGAAATTTGGGCTGATACCGAGGGGAACGTAGACATACTTGTGGCCGGCGTAGGCACAGGCGGTACCTTGAGCGGTACCGCTCGCTACTTAAGAGAGAAAAATCCGCAGCTTCACGTTGTAGCCGTTGAGCCGAAAGCTTCGCCCCTGCTCAGTGGTGGTCAGGCCGGGCCGCATGCCATACAAGGCATAGGCGCAAACTTTATCCCCCAAGTGTTGGAGCGAGAATTGATAGACGAAATCATTTGCGTAGATAATGAAATGCCGTTTACCTGTGCCAAGGAGTTGGGCATGAGCGATGGTGTGCTGGTGGGCATATCTTCCGGAGCTGCGTTGTGGGCAGCCACGCAGGTAGCCAAACGCCCGGAAAACGCCGGCAAGAGCATCGTTGTCATTCTACCCGACTCTGCAGATCGCTATTATTCAACCCCATTATTCGGATGAAACCACACATCAATTACCATCTGTACCTTGTCACCGATGAGGTAGAGCGCTGCCGTTATGGTTTGGTAGAAACCGTAAAACGAGCCGTAGAGGGAGGCGTGACACTGGTGCAGTATCGCTCTGAAAAATTAACTCATGAGCAGCAAAAGCAACAGGTACTCCCCTTGCAAGCCTACCTGCGCAGCGTGGGCGTACCCCTCATCATTAATGACAACGTACAACTGGCGGTTGAGATTGATGCGGAGGGAATCCACATCGGCCAAGATGATATGCCGGTGGCACAGGCACGCGCCCTTATCGGACCGGACAAAATATTGGGACTCACCGTCACCACAGCCGAACAGATGGCCACCGTTGATACAACCATGGTAGACAACATCGGCTGCGGGCCCGTGTTCCCCACCATTACCAAAGATGACGCCCCGCCCCCCATGGGCGTAGAAGGCTGGGCAGAACTGGCCCGTATCAGTCCCCTGCCCATTGTGGCAATCGGCGGGCTGAACAAAGAACGCACAGCTGCCATACGAGCCACAGGTTTGGCCGCCGGTGTAGCTGTGGTATCAGCCATTTGCGCAGCAGAAAATCCCACCCTCGCCGCTCAAGAACTGTTATGAAAACACCTAATCAAATCGCTGCAGAGGTACTGACTACGTTGCGCAATAAGCGCCCGCTCATCCTCAATCTCACCAACAACGTAGTGCAAAGCATTACAGCCAATATGTTGCTGGCCGTGGGTGGCGTACCCGTGATGCTGACCCACAGTGAAGAAATACGTGATTTATTGCACATTTGCGCCAATGGCATGCTGGTGAACGTCGGTACACTCAACGAGCAGCAAGCACATACCATGAAAACTGCTGTTCGGGATGCAGCCAAGGCCGGGGTCCCATGGGTGCTTGACCCCGTGGCTGTCGGCTTGCTGAAATTCCGAACGGAAGTATGCAATGAATTACTGAGCACGCCCCCGGCAATGATTCGTGGTAACGCCTCCGAGATAATTGCCTTGGCCGGTGCGCAAGGGGCCTTATGCCGCGGGGTAGAAAGCGCAGCCGACAGTGCCGCAGCCCTGCCCGCAGCCCAAGCGCTGGCCCGGAAAACCGGAGCTGCTGTTCTGGTAACAGGTGAAACAGACTATATTACAGACGGCGCCCGTACCATTACTTGTACCAATGGGCATGAGATTATGACCCGCGTTACCGGTGTAGGATGCGCCATGGGCGCGCTGTGCGCAGCGTGTGTAGCCAGTGCTGACACTGCTTTTGACGCAGCCGTTGCCACCGCAGCTATATTGGGTCTCGCCGGCGAGCGTGCTGCTGCCACCTGCCCCCATCCCGGCACTTTTGCCGCGGCCTTACTGGATGAGCTGGATAAACTCACCCCCCAAGCTTTGCAAAATGATGCAAGATTGACGGAAGCTCCTTGACGCTAACGGATAATTCTGATAGACTGAAACAAGTATGAGAGTGGTAGAAGCCAGAATCGAAATCCCGATGGGGAGCCGCAATAAATACGAGGTAGATGAACGGACGGGGCGCATCAAATTAGACCGTGTGTTATATTCGTCCGTATACTATCCCGCAGAATACGGGTTCATTGAGCACACGCGCTATCTGGATGGCGACCCGTTGGATATTCTGGTATTCACCTCGGCCCCCACATTTCCCGGGTGCTATGTAGACTGTCGCATCATCGGCGGTATGGACATGATAGACTGCGGCGAGCCGGATGTTAAGATATTGGCAGTAAATGTGGGAGACCCGAGATACGACCATATTAACACGCTTGACGACCTTCCCCCGCACTATTTACAAGAGATTCAGAACTTCTTCCGCACATACAAAACGCTGCAAAACAAAGTAACGGAGGTAGGCGAGTTTTTCGGCGTAGAACGCGCCTGTTCGATTCTAGACGAATCATTCATACGCTTTGCCGAGGGATTAAGACCTTAACATAATAAGGAACATGATAAGAGTAAAAGTAACAAACAGAGGTATCCCCAAAGAGCCCTACACTGTAGAGAGGGATGGGTGCCAATTCATTTTTGATTACAGCTGCCGTGAGTACGATTGGCTGTTGGTATATGATGAATTACCGAAAAACTCAGGATCAATCGTGAACGAGGTAGAACCCTTGGCGTGCCCCAAAGAGCACACCATCTTGGTCACGCAAGAACCGCCCAGCATCAAAATATACCCCAAGTGCTACACCTCTCAATTTGAGTATGTGTTGACCACCCTCACCCCGGAGCAACTCCCCCACCCCAACCGCGCATACGGCGAAGGGTGTTTATACTGGTGCGCCGGTATACCGCACAAAGAGGTATTCTCTATGCCGGAATACCCCAAGAGCAAAGTACTTGCCACCGTGTGCTCTGCCAAACAGCAGCAACATACGCTGCACAGCAAACGCTACAATCTGGTTAAGTATATATCAGAGCATATCCCCGAGTTGGACTGGTTCGGTAGAGGCGTAAAAGATATTACCCGCAAATGCGAAGCGCAAAATGATTATAAATATGCCATAGGTATAGAAAATTACGTAGCTCCTTACCACTGGACGGATAAGATATCTGACCCGCTGCTGAGCTTGTGCCTGACTTTCTATGTCGGCGATCCCAGATTGGAAGAACTGCTGCCGGCAGAAAGTTTCATACGCATACCGCTGGAAGACCACGAAGAAGCATGCCGCATCATCCGAGAAGCCATTGACAACAACGAATACGAAAAACGCTTACCGGCCATCAAAGAAGCACGCCGTCGTATTGTGGAACAATACAACATCTTCAATCAAGTGGCTAAATTGATTAAAGCCAATCATGATAAACCTACCGGGCCCATGCCGGAGAAACCGGTCCTCATGAAAGGACGCCACAAGTTGAGACGCAATTTATTCAACATGCTGACCGAAGGCTGGGAGATTATGAAATATAAACTCGGTTTTACCAAATCGGTTTAATCAAAAAACGGCACCGCAAACCACGGTGCCGTTTTTGTAAACACAAAATCCATTAAAGCAATCCCAAATCCATTTGCTGTACATCGGGATCCTCCGTCGGGCCAGCCGGGAGATGTTCCGTGGTCTGCGGGGTATCTGCAACGGGTGTTTCCTGCGGCTCAACAGGAGCAGCGGGCATGATAGCAACCTCAGTTTCCTCTGCCGGTGGGGCTTCGGGATCCGGAGCAACGGGCATAATACGGGCCACGCGCTCCACCGGATTCTTAGTTACCATATTACCGAGCACCTGGCGCCCTTTGACACGGAGATGACCGAAATCGTAGGGGATGGGACGTCGCAAGCGTTTCAGCTGATTTTTGAGGTACACATTCACCTGCATCTCAGCACTTTCCTCCTCCGTACGGTGAACGGTAAAGAAGAAGATACGGCTCCCTTTAGTACCTTGCGTAAGCTGGTATTCTTTATCACGGGTAAAGCCACCCAAGTGGAAGCGCTTGGCATAGGTGATACCCTCTTTACCATCACGATAAATCATGTTGAACACCCAATCATCACCGGGGCGCAGCACGCGAATATCGAGCAGCTTTTTACCTACATAGAACTTTTCCTGCACACGGCGCACCATCAACACACCTTGGCTGTCAATAGTGAGAATATCGCTGAGGGTAGAGCATTTTTCCACCACCTCGCCTTTACGTACACCGTAGCCGGCAAAACCTTCTTCATCAATATAGAGGGTTTCATTCTCCACCGCAGCTTCAGCACGCGTCATGGTATCGAAGGTGGTAATTTCGGTACGGCGGGGCCATGCATCACCATATTTTTTACGCAGGTTTTCAAACCAACGGATGGTGTAACGCGTAAGCTGGGCAAGATGTTTACGAGTTTGCTCAATTTCAGACTCAAGACCTGCAATATGTTTGAGGGCATCATGAATCTCGTATTTAGCAATTTTTTTGATACGAATCTCGGTGAGGCGCACGATATCGTCGCGAGTAATCGGGCGCCAGAAATCCACCACGAACGGCGCCAAACGCTCACCGATTTCGGTAATAGACTGCTCCCAGCTATCGCTCTCTTCCAAAACCTTATAAATGCGGTTTTCAATAAAGATTTTCTCTAAGCTGGCAAGCATCCAATTCTCTTGAAGCTCATGGAGGCGCACCTCAAGCTCTTGTCGCAGCGTTTCTTTAGTAAAATCAACGTTGTGCTTGAGGATTTCGCTCACGCCCATGAATACGGGCTTGCGATCCATGATAACCACAGCTCGGGGTGAAATACTCTTCTGGCAATCGGTGAAGGCGTAAAGAGCATGGCACGTTTTTTCCACATCTGCCCCGGGTGCCAGATGAATCAAAATATCAGCCTCAGCAGCGGTATTATCTTCGATACGGGCCACCTTGAGCTTGCCTTTTTCCATGGCTTTCTCAATGCTCTCAATCAAAGAATCCGTTGTCGTACCGTATGGCACCTCGGTAATACGAATCACACGCTTAGAGGTAACATCCAGCTTAGCGCGGGAGCGCAAACGGCTGTTACCCGTACCATCATTATAGCCGGATACATCCAACAAGCCACCGGTCTGAAAATCAGGATAAAGCGTAAACTCCTCACCACGCAGATAATGAATGGCGGCCTCAATAATCTCATTGAAATTATGCGGCAAAATCAGGCAGTTCATGCCCACCGCAATACCTAATGCGCCCTGAGCCAGCAATAAGGGGAACTTAACAGGCAGAGCAATGGGCTCTTTATTACGCCCATCATAGCTAAGCTTCCACTCCGTCACCTTGGGGCTGTATACTACCTCTTTGGCAAACGCTGAAAGACGCGCCTCAATATAACGGGCGGCAGCGGCTGAATCACCGGTCAATATATTACCCCAGTTACCCTGAGTATCAATCAGCAAGCCTTTTTGGCCAAGAGTTACAAGAGCACTACCGATAGACGCATCACCATGCGGGTGGTATTTCATGGTATCACCCACAATGTTGGCAACCTTGTTATAGCGGCCATCATCCATGCGCTCCATGGAGTGCAGAATGCGGCGTTGCACCGGCTTGAGACCATCCACAATATGGGGCACAGCACGCTCCAAAATCACGTACGAGGCATACTCCAAGTAATAATCGCCGAACATTCGCTGAATCTTGCTCGGATTCTCTTGGAGATATATCGGTGTGGTCTCGTTACTCATACGCTCGCCTTGAATTATAGCAAAATAATAATGCTATTTCAAGCAGAAATCACATACATGCAATCAAATTGCCTATTACTGAACAACGCCATCGCGAATTGTCAAAACTCTGTCGCCAAGGCGAGCAATTTCATGGTCATGGGTCACCATCACCAGAGTTTTACCGCCTTCATCAGCCAGCTCAAAAAGCAGGTCAAGTATCTGACGCCCATTACGGGAATCGAGGTTACCGGTAGGCTCATCAGCAAAGATGATAGAGGGGTTATGAGCCAGTGCACGTGCAATGGCCACACGTTGTTGCTCACCACCGGAAAGCTCGTTGGGGAGGTGATTCAAGCGGTCACCAAGGCCCACACGCTCCAGCAGTGCCGTAACACGCTCCGTGGCCTCCCTACCGGCAACGGCTGTGGCAAGTGAGGCATTCTCAATGGCTGTAAGCTCAGGCATGAGCATATAGTTTTGGAAAATAAAGCCCATGGTCTTGTTGCGGTACAGCGCACGCTTAGCCATACTGAGAGCATAGATATCCGTACCGTCAATGATGACAGAGCCCTCCTGCGGGGGCTCCAAACCGGCCAAGGTGTACATGAGGGTTGTTTTACCGGCGCCACTGGGGCCACATAAAAACACTTTCTCGCCTTTTTTGATATGCAGAGAGAGCCCATGCAGCACCTCGATATTCTTCTTGGCGATGGCGTAACTGCGGTGAAGATTTTCAGCAATAATCATGCGTTGCGTGTAAGTTCTATGTTATCGATAAGGCGCACATCACCAAAGAAAGCAGCAACTGCCAACAAAGCCATGCGATTTTCATCATGAAGCTCATGCAGAGTTTCGGCATCCACCAGCTCCACATAATCCACTTTTACCCCGGGAATCGTAAAAAGGCTATCGACCACACGGCGGCATACATCTTCAGCCGATGAGCCAGACTTGTAAGCAGCCTCGGCTGCCAAAAGAGCACGGCGAATGGCAGGTGCGGCAGCTCTGTGCTCGGGTGTCAGACGCACATTGCGACTGGAGAGCGCCAAACCATCGGATTCTCGCACAATCTCAGCACCATGCAACGTAACGGGTATATCCAAATCCCGCACCATTCGGCGCAAAATAGCCAGCTGCTGGTAGTCTTTTTTACCGAACACGGCATCCGTAGGCTGAACTAAATTGAACAATTTGCTCACAACCAAACATACACCGGCAAAATGCCCGGGACGCTTAGCACCACACAGCACGGTAGAGAGGTGAGTCTCCTCCATGGTGATGGAGCGGTCCGTACTGTACATGATGTCCGGAGTAGGCATAAATACAACATCTACCCCGCAAGACTCACACACGGAAAGGTCAGCCTCGGGAGTCTGAGGGTAAGTTGCCAAATCCCCTGCATTATCAAACTGAACAGGGTTAAGAAATATACTGGCCACTACAATGCCGGATTCCCCGGCCAAAGAGCGGGCTTGACGCATAAGAGATGCGTGCCCCTCATGCAAAGCGCCCATGGTGGGCACCATCACAATGCGTTTACCACGGTGTGCTGCCAACAAATCGCGCAGCTCTTGTTTTCCGGATACAGTCTGCATAGTCAACGATTGAGTATTCTCAATATCTTTGCTTCATTGTATGAAAGGCCGCCACATCGGGCGACCTTGCATACAATAAATGATTTTATGCCACAGTCTTCAGATTCAGGGCATGGGGAAAGACTTATTGAAGGCAGATACCTCGGCACGCAAGGCATCATAAGCGTCGGGCGTCTCGCACACCTTCTGGGCAGCCAGAATGGAGAGACAACGGCCGATGAAGTCAGCCACACGGACAACGTCCTCCTCTTTCATACCGCGAGTGGTAACAGCAGGCGTACCGATGCGGATACCGGAGGGCTTGTTGGTGCTGCCCTTATCGTAAGGAATGGCATTCTTATTGACGGTAATACCCACCTTATCAAGAGCCACCTGGGCATCTGCACCATTCAGGCCCTTACCACTGAGGTCTACCAAGAAGCAGTGGTTATCTGTACCGCCGGCAACAATGCGGAACCCGAGAGCAGCCAAACGAGCGGCCATAGCCTTAGAATTCTTAACCACTTGCTCCGCATAAGCACGGAACTCGGGGCGCAATGCTTCACCCAAGCAAGCAGCTTTAGCCGCAATCACGTGCATAAGCGGACCACCCTGCAAACCGGGGAATGTGGCGCTGTTGAGCTTCTTGGCCCACTTTTCCTTGCAAAGCACCATACCACCGCGAGGGCCACGGAGGCTCTTGTGAGTGGTGGTGGATACAAAGTCGGCATAAGGAACGGGAGAGGGATGAACACCGGCAGCAACCAAACCGGCGATATGAGCCATATCTACGAACATGATAGCGCCCACCTCATCGCAAATACGGCGAATGCGAGCAAAGTCAATACTACGGGAGTAGGCAGAAGCACCGGCAAGAATAAGGGCGGGTTTCACCTCCTTAGCCTTGGCCTCGAGTTCTTCGTAGTCAATGCACTCCGTCTCGGGATTCACACCGTAGTGCACCACATTGTATTGCTTACCGGAGAAATTGGCAAAGAAACCGTGAGAAAGGTGACCACCACAGGCAAGGTCCATGGTCAGAATGGTATCACCCGGGTTAATGCAGGCATGGTATACAGACATATTGGCCTGAGAACCGGAGTGAGCCTGCACATTGGCAAAGTCGCACCCGAAGAGGGCTTTGGCGCGGTCAATGGCCAACTGCTCAACCTTGTCTACCACCTCACAACCACCGTACCAGCGCTTGCCGGGATACCCCTCGGCATACTTGTTGGTGAGGATAGAACCTTGGGCCTCCATCACAGAGGGAGATGCAAAGTTCTCAGAGGCAATAAGCTCAATATTGTTGTTCTGGCGAGCACGCTCCTCCTCAATCAAGTCTGCCAGTTCAGGGTCGGTAACAGAAAGCGGTGAGCCCGAGGCCTTGAGCAAACGGGAAATATGGCGCCCACCCTCGAACTCGGCATTCATCCAAGTAGAAAGAATCTCCTCCAGCATATCGTTGTTCACGAAAGCAGAGGCCAAGCACATCACATTGGAGTTGTTGTGCTGGCGAGACAGCGCAGCAACCTGAGGGGAGCGTACCAACGTGGCGCGTATACCCTTCCAACGGTTTGCAGCAATGCTCATACCGATACCGGAGAAGCACACCAAAATACCACGGTCGGCTCGACCATCTACCACGCGCTTGCAAACAGCATTGGCATAGTCAGAATAATCGCAGGATTCCTTGGTGAAAGGCCCGATGTCTTCTACCGTGTACCCCCATGATGTAAGGAGCTCTACGGCGGCTTCCTTCAGTTCCACACCTTTGTGGTCTGAACCGATGACGATGCGAAGGTTTGTATCCATAAATGTATCTGTTAAATCCCCTGTCGGGCGGCATTCTATCACAAGGCGCCCGCGCACGCAAGCGCATATTGCGACTGTTTGTGACTTACTTTGACACAAACACAATTCATTCCGTTGATTTTTTTTGACAAAAAACAACGATTCTCACCCGAAACCGATTCTCGGAAAAAACGCATTGGAAATGAGCCCGAACAATTCCTACTTGACGAATCAGGATTAAATATGTTAGAGTGCATCCATGAAGAGACAAACCGCACTTGCCCTAAGCCTCGGGTTGCTGAGCAGCTATGCCACTGCCACCACCATACAACCACCCACATACGTGTGCCAGCGCACAGATGCTCCGGTACAAATAGATGGCAAGGCACACGAAGAAGCTTGGCAAAAAGTCTCAGCATTAAGCCCCATGAGAGACATAGAAGGCGCATGCATACCCAACCACACCGTAATCAAAATGTTGTGGGATAATGAATACCTGTACGTGTATGCAGACATGCAAGAGTCTCACCTGTGGGCAACCCTCACCGAGCGAGATTCCGTCATTTACCGTGACCCGGATTTTGAGGTATTCATAGATTCCGATGGAGACACGAAAAACTATGTAGAGATAGAGATTAACGCGCTCAACACCGTGTGGGATTTACTGCTCACCGAACCCTACCGCAGCGGCAACCTAGCCCTGCATGATTGGAATATCCCGGGGCTCAAACATGCCGTACACCTGCGTGGCACTTTAAACAACCCCAAGGATATTGATGATGGCTGGAGTGTAGAAATGGCTATCCCGTGGGCCAGCATCACGGGGCACTCCAACCACCCGCGAACCGTACAGCCCCCTGCCCCCGGCACCACCATGCGTATGAATTTTTCACGCGTCAACTGGCAGGTACAGCCAGTTGACACCTCAGCCTGCGGTTACAGCAAAAAGACTGATTCGCTGGGCGCAACTCTGCCGGAAAGCAACCATGTATGGGCAGCCACGGGCGAAATCAATATTCACATGCCGGAGCATTGGGGATATATCAAGCTCAGTAACAATCCCGCAGGCACATGGGAAACCCTACCAGTACCGGCAGCGCACGCCACAGAGCAACAACTCTTTGCCTACTACAACAAACAACTGGCATACAAAAACAAACATGGTGTGTACAACACCGCCCTGAAAACTCCGGTTGGCATATCGGCACCCATTCTTACCCCCGAATACTTTGCCGTTCAAGGCACCGTAGCCCGCACCGGAGAAACCATTCGATTAGACAGCAACGCAACCCTTACCCGTACACCGGCCTCCCGCAACATTCCCGAGATTTACCTGTGGGTACACGGTAACAACCACCCCGGTGACACCGATTTCTGGGGCAAAGAGTTTGCCAACTACGCAGCAGCCGGTGTTAATGTACTCATCATCGGCGGCACGGCAGACCAAATTGCAGCCCTTACCCCACTGGCTGCTCAGCACGGCATGCAAGTATACGCTTGGCTGTGGGCTGTTAACCGCCCCGGCGATGAAACCGCCCTGCAACACCCGGATTGGTATGCCGTCAATCGCATCGGCAAATCATGCCACGCCCCGCAAGACCGTCCCTTTGTAGAATATTATCAATTCTTGTGTCCCAACTGCGAGGAAGCACGCACCCACCTGCTGGCAGAGGTGGACAAACTCGCCACGCTTCCCGGCATCATCGGTATTCAGCTGGACTACATGCGCCTGCCGGATGTTATTCTGCCCCGTGGCCTCTGGGAGAACTACGGCTTGGATATGAGCACGGAGTTGCCGGAATACGACTATTGTTACTGTGCCCGCTGCCAAGAGCTGTTCCGCAACCGCTATGGCCGAAACATCTCCCCCGATGCCGACACCGATGCCGACTGGAGAGAGTTCCGCTTGCAAAGCGTTGCTAATTATGCTAATGCCCTCACAAACCGCATCAGGGAGCATAACCTGCACACCGCCAGCGCCGTGTTCCCCACCCCGGAGCTGGCGGCTCAATTAGTGCGCCAAGATTGGAGCCGTTTCTGCATAGACTTGGCGCTGCCCATGGTTTACTACTCTTTCTACAACGAAACGCCTCAGTGGTCTGCCGACTGCACCATACAAGCAGCGCAACAAACGCAAGGCAGAATCCCCCTTGCACCCGGCCTGCACCTGCCCGACACGACACCCGAGCAGTTTCCCGCAGAGCTCTCGCGACTTCATGCTGCATCCCCGGCAGGTATCGGCATCTTCTGTGATGACCTCTTTACACCGGCCTTTCAGCAAGCCCTAAGAGATTGGCTTGACAAGCAGATGGAGAAATAATTTACCGCCCCCGCCCGTTCTCGGAGCGGGGGCCTTTTTATGCCTCAATGGCATCTAAATAATCCCCCTGTTGCAAAAGAAAAACCGAACGGGTGGAGCCACATACTAACAATTTGAAAATTAGGTTGCTGTAGCGTGATATATCTGGCATTTTATGCAGCGAACGGGAGCCCGACTACCTTCCGTCAGATTAACAACAAACCAAACATACAATACCATGACCCAACGCAATATCACCCGCTATACATACGAGACCACCTCATTCCAAGGCTGGAGACTCAGCATCTGCCGCAAGTGGAATCAGTTCACCAAATACTTCTCCGACCGTCAATATGGCAGCGAGGAAGAAGCATTCAAAGCAGCCATTGACATGAGAGACCGCATTTTTGACGCTCTGCGAAAAACCCCGGATGATCCCCGTGCCGTATTTGAGAGATTCAAGAACGGGCTGGAGGAAGACGCAACAGCTGCTACCGTAATCACAGAAAAGTAACCCGAGGTTACTTTTCACCCATGCCATAGGCTCGCCCACTTTGTGGGCGAGTTTTTGCTTTCAGATGAAAATTTCACCCAATAAAAACAGGGTGACACTACCTACATTGATGGGGACTTCCACAGCAAAACAAGCTAAAGCAGCAGGCAGGGCATACAGCCCGCGCCAAGTCAAACGCCGAGTAGAAACATCATACGAGGTACACGATCTTGTTGTTTCCTTATCCGGGCACAGTGTAAGCTTTTGACCATTCAGTTCTTGCCACTCGCTACCGGCTTTGAAGAACAATGTTCCATCCTCCTCGGGCGCTAACTCGCGATACACGATTTCGCCCTCAGTGCCGGGGATGAGATTCATGCTCCAGCCTTTATTCCAATACCACTCATAAAAGCTTTCCCATGAGCGATAGCGTTCACGGCGCAGTTGAGCACGCTGCCCTTGCACATAATATTTGCCGTTCACGCGATAAACAGTATCCTCTGCACTATACACGCCATCCGTAGAAAAAGCATGATAATAACAACGCTGGTATGTGCGAGAACAAGCGCTGTTCAGCAACAACAACACACATACACATAACAGAGATAATATTTTACAAAAATTTCTTTTCATCTTTAATCCTCAACGGGATAAAAACCAACAAGCAACTAATACCCCAAGTAGCGCAGCAACCAACCACTTCACTTTCTTCAGCAGATTAGTTCGGCGATAATCGGCATATATTTTCGCAAAAGGCGGGAATTGCTGCTGCATCAACTGTATAATTTGCGCATTCTCCATTTTGAGAACGAGAGAGAACAGTAATTCACCGGAATCTCCATTACAACAGCAAGAAGCGCCACGAGACAATAACAGCTGAACAGAGGGAATCATTTCCTTCATGACAGCCAAACAAAGTGGCGTTACATTCCCCACACCGGGCATATTGATATCCGCGCCGGCATCCAGCAAAGCGTTCATCACGTCCGTGTTCCCTCTCATTGCAGCATGATGCAATGGCTTATTACCGGAATGGGTGCCGACACCGACATCCGCCCCCTGAGAAATCAAATAAAGAATCGGATTGGCAGAGGTCTGATAGGCGGCCGCACGCCCCAGCACGGACAAACCATCAATCTCACGCGCATTCACATCTGCACCGGCAGCTACCAGCAGCTGCATTATCTCTACATTACCGGCCATGGCAGCACCGTGTAAAGGAGTCTCTTTTTCTTTGGATTCGGCAGTGGCATCTGCACCGGCTTTCAACAAAAGTTTAACATTGTCAAGGGCACCATACGCGGCAGCCTCATGCAAGGGTGTCATGCCGTGGTGATTCTTAACATTCACCTGCGCTCCTGCACCCAGCATTAAAGTCACCATCGCCGGGTCAGACCCCATCACTGCGTGAAACAAGGGGGTATTACCTTCCGAATCTACGGCATTTACATCTGCACCTGCATTAAGCAAATGCTGCACCATTTTAATGCTATCGCCACGTATATTCAACGCAGCCACATGCATTGGGGTTGTGAAACCTCCCTGGTGTTTCAGCAAACAATCGGCCGTAAGTTCACCGGAATCCATAAACTCACACATGAGCTTGTATCTACCGGCTCTCAATACTTTATACAACGTCTCGGCATCTTGTTCTGTCATATAGCGCTCCCTTGTTGAGAATATACACAACTACCTACCAAAAATCAAGTATTTTTCGGCGAAACTCAGTGCTTGACATCGCGTGCGCGTGTGTTATAATGGGCGCATGGATTATCAACAGCAAACAACCCTTCCCGTACGCACGGCAGACCAAATTGCAACCAATGTGCGTGCCTACTTCAACAAGGTTTACACATGGTTGGCACTTTCCATGGTGGTATCCGCCGGATTGGCCATCTACATTGAGAGTGATGTTTCACTGATGCTCAAAGTCGCAGAAAACTACATGGCATTGGGCCTGGTAACGCTCGGCATCGTTGTGGTCATGTGCTTTGCGGCCAACAAGCTTACCTCGGGTGCGCTTAAAGTTTTAATGCTGGCATACTCTGCCCTGCAAGGTGCTCTTTTCAGCCCGCTGATGCATATTTACACCAATGAATCATTGGGGCTTACCTTTGCATGCACGGCAGGTATGTTCGGTGTTATGGCCTTGTACGGCATGACAACCAAGCGCAATCTGAGCGGACTGGGCCGCACCTTAATGATGATGCTCATCGGCCTTATCATTGCCAGCATCGCTAATATTTTCATCGGCGGCAGCTCGTTAAATTTCGTCATCTGCATAGCAGGCATCGTGATTTTCAGTCTTTTCACAGCATACGACTTCCAGAGATTGCAAGCCGAAGGAGCCTATCTTGAGGATGACGTTGACCGTGAGAAGGGTGCCATTCTCGGTGCGCTCAGCCTCTACATCAACTTCTACAACATCTTCCTGTACTTGTTGCGCTTCTTGGGCGACAGAGAATAATTATTCATGGAAACGCCCGAATATAATCTTACCGAGTTGGCGGTTACAGCTGCCGACTCGATTCTTCGCTCCCTGGGATTTCAGTTTGAGCTGAGCACCGAACCCTCAGAGGAAGGCGTATGCGTCATGATAACCAGCCCTGATGCCCGATTCCTCATCGGCGATGAAGGCGACAGGCTGGATGATTTGCAATACTTGGTTAACCGATTGGTACAAGCCAAATGGGAGGATGCTCCGCGCGTGAGAGTGGATTGTGACCTCTACCGCGCCCGCGCCGAGGCAAAATTGCTGCGCCGTGCCAGGTCTCGTGCCGAGCGAGTTCTGCAAACCGGCTCACCTTTGCTCATGGAAAAGCTCAATGCATACCAACGCCGCTTGGTACACAACGAGCTGGCAAAAATACCCGGTATTGCAACCGAATCCGAGGATACGGAATCCCGATTCAAGCGCATCACCATCAGCCGTGTGACAGAATCCTGCTAATGAGCCTTGTTCAACAGATTTGCAGCCGCCTGTTGTTCTGCGGAACAACAGCGGCTTTTTTGCACACGCCCAGCCAAGCCGACACCTACTGTGTTTATTTGCAAAGCGAGCAGCAACAATCTGATGCTGAACAAATTTTACGCTCTGCTCTGCCGGCGGATACACCATTTGAGGTGAAAGTGCTGCCCACTGCCTGCCAAAACCGAGCCGATGCCAAACTTCAAGCAGAAGCCATGCAAGCAGGCGTTACGGAATTGCCTTGCTTAGTTGTAAGTGACAAGCAAGGCCCCTACGCCGTCCTACGCATAGAAGGGCTTACAACCAATGGCGTGCAAGAGGCTAAAACTCACGCTGCCACCCCAGAAAGAGCAGCCCAGGCTGCACAGCGTGATTTTTATGCACGGCTCTACCTGTTATGTGCATCCTTATGTGTAGAAGAGGCAGATGACGACACGCTGGCCGGGCTCGTAACAGAATGCCGCGCACTGATGGAACACAGCCAAGCAACAGAGGAGCATAAGCAATTCATAGGCTACCGCTGTCTGTACCCTGCTCTATTGCTGCAATACAGCCGAGGCTACACCGGCGCCCATACACCATACACCGAGGCCAAACTGTTAGAAGCAATTGCCGCCTTGGAAGCAGCCCGCGATTTGAACCGAGAGACAAAACTAGGCAAGCAAGCATTTGATGAACGCGAGCGTTTGCGCCGCGCCCGCAGAGAAGCCCGCAAGTATGAATAAATTGCTCGCCATCGTCCTGTTATGGTCCGGCATCGGGCTTACGGCATGCAATTATCCCGGGCTCTCCATTCACTGTATTTTCAGTAAAAGCAGACCGGATATCGATTTGAAAGAAGCCACGCCTTATCTATACGACAGTATCAAAAAAGAAGACGGCTTTAATCACTCTGCCTATTGGGATTTGAACAAAAAGGAACACTTGGAGCGAATCTCTGCATGGTGGCAGGCTACTGATGATTTCGGGACGGAATACATCATACCCTACGGCACTAAGGGGGTAAAATTCATTCTTTCCCGCAACTTGACTGTCACATTCGAAGCCCATAATCGTATTCACTTTGCCTATACCATTTTTCCGGAGAACGATGACCACCGCACGTTTCGTTACGGCAGGTCGGCAACGGCGGCTGACGCCGCGTTTCTGGAATATCTGCTCAGTGTCAAAAATAAAGAGACACCGTTTTCTTTCGATGAATGGAAAGAACGCCATCCTAACATACCATGAACCCATCAGCTTTCATCGCCTATCCTCACGGCCGTATCACATGGGATAACGGGTGCTTTATTGTTACCCATCAAAACTCGGTAAGCATACGCTGTGAATATCTGACGGATTACCAATCTCGTATCGGGTACCCCTCCAAACATCTTTCGGGTGAGTACGCTTTGCAAGTGTTGCTACAGGATGGCAGTATGGGGCTGAATCCTCAACTTATTTCACACCAAGCGGAAAACGGTTTACTGACGGTACAACTGGCAGATACCCGTTACCCGGATATTGTAATTCATATTGCAGCACAACTTTCTGAGGAAGGCGTTTATTCCCAGCAGGTCAGCATCACCAACGGTACGGCAAACACGCTGCAAATCATACGCGCTTATTCACTCACCCTGCAACAGCAGGCGCATAGCTACCATGTCACCACCTTCCGTGGAGTTTGGGCGGGGGAACACATGCTGCAGGAGGAAGAAGTAAAACGAGGCAACACCCTTTGCGCCGATGCCAGCCCCGGCATCAAAGTGGCTCAAGAGGGCATCCCTGCCATGCTGCTTTCCCTTAACACCCCGGCACAAGAAGAAAGCGGCACATGCCTGCTGGCATCTCTGTGTTGGAGCGGTAATTACAGCATACGTTTCACTCACAATGCCCAAGGGATAGGATTTTGGGGCATGGGACACGATTTTGCACAAGCGCCCTACACCTTGGCCGCCGGACAACGCATTGATTTACCCAAAGCGTTGCTGCTATGCTCGGTACAAGGTAAAGGCGACGCAACACGCCGCTTACACCGCTACTTGCGGCGTCAAGTAATTCCCCACGGCGAGCACATACGCCGTACCCTGCTGAACAGCTGGGAGGGCGTGCATTTTGACATCAGCGAGCAAGCCTTGCTGGACATGATGCAAGCAACCGCAGACCTCGGCATTGACATGTTCGTACTGGATGACGGATGGTTCGGGAAACGCACGGACGACACCACCTCTTTAGGTGACTGGTACCCCGATACATCTCGCTTACCCCATGGCCTTACCCCCCACAACGAGGCAACTGAGAGGATGAAGCTGAGCATGGGGATATGGATGGAGCCGGAGATGGTAAGCCCGCATAGCGAGTTGTACAACAAACACCCGGAATGGGCTATACACCTGCCCGGCATAGAGCCAACACAACAACGCCATCAATTGGTACTTAATCTTGCCCTGCCCGAGGTTCAGGATTACATCATCAAGAGCGTGGCTGATATATTAAGCACCTACCACAACATCAGCTATGTGAAGTGGGATTGCAACCGCATGCTTACAGAAGCCCCGCACCCCAATCTTTATTTCGACTATATAGCGGCTTACTACCGTATCATGTGCAGTCTGCGCACTGCTTTCCCCGAGGTAACCTTCCAATGCTGCTCCGCCGGCGGGGGGCGCATGGACCACGGTGCTGCCCAATACCACGAGGAGTTCTGGCTGAGCGATAATACAGATGCCTTTGACCGCTTACGCATGCAGTGGAGCACCTCTCACCTTTTCCCGGCCAATGCCGTGGGAGCTCATGTCACCGCCAGCCCCAATCTGTATACGGGCCGCAAAACTTCACTCAAGTTCCGGTTTGACGTAGCCATGGCCGGTAGGCTCGGTTTTGAGCTGGATCCACGCCACCTCAGCGAGCAAGATTCAGCAGAGATTCAACAACGCCTGAGCTTGTACCGCAAACTTGCGCCGCTTACCCAGCAAGGAGATTTGTTCCGATTGGTCTCGCCCTACGAAAGCACCGACTGCGCCTTGTTGTATACCGATGGTAAGCAGGCTCTGCTGTTAGCATATACCACAGAACGCGCCTTTACTGACCAATGCACCCGCATATTGCTGCGGGGAATCGAAGAAAACACAGTCTACCATATTGAGGAACTCATGCCTGATGCAACCGGCAACCATTGCCCTGCCAACGGCATTGGCATACAAGGCAAAGAGTTGATTTACAACGGGCTGCCATTACGCTGGAACCGTCCGTTGCAATCTGCCGTTATCCTGCTTACCCCTTGTTCATGAACACAGCTCTCCCCATAGACGCGATTAAGGACGAAGTATTGCAAGCCGTGCAAAGCCCCGGGTTCTGCGTACTGCTGAGTGCCCCCACTGGCAGCGGTAAATCCACCCGCATACCCCGTATGTTGTTGGAGGCCGGTGTAGGTGAACGCGGCACCATCATTGTGGTACAGCCACGTAGGCTGGCAGCCCGTTTGCTGGCGGGATTCGTCGCACGACAATTTCCCTGTAAATTGGGAGCAGAAGTAGGTTATACCGTGCGTTTTGACTCACGGTGCAGTGCCGAAACCCGCATTCTGTTCATGACTGACGGTCTTTTGGAACGACGTCTCACAGATGACCCGCAACTCAATGGTATAAGTGCCATCATTTTTGACGAAGTGCACGAGCGCCGACTGTCGAGCGACTTGTGCTTAGCGCGGGCTTTAGAACTGCAACGCAGTACACGCAAGGATTTAGGTGTGTTTGTTATGTCGGCCACGCTGGAGCTGGATAAACTCCAACACTACCTGCCGCAGGCCACCGTTCTGCGAGCAGAAGGCCGCCTGTACCCGGTAGAGGTAAACTACATGCCCCCCATCCCCGTAAGAGACAGCCGAGGATATGTGAATGCCCCGCCCGTATGGGAGCAATGCGCCACCGCTGTGCGTCAGCTTACGGAAGAAACAAAGGGAGATATCTTGGTATTCTTGCCCGGTGCTTATGAAATAAGACGTACGGTAGAGATTCTGGAAAATGTGCATTGGATGCGTGGGAGAGAGGTATACGCCCTGCACGGGCAACTCTCTCCCGAAGCGCAAGCTGCCGCCGTAGAAAAAGGCCATTGCCCGCGCGTTATCGTATCCACCAACATTGCTGAAACATCGCTCACCATTGAAGGAGTGCGCGCCGTAGTGGATAGTGGCACCGCCCGCGAGGCCCGTTGGGACTCCGTGCGTGGGCTTTCAACCCTGCATATTGTGCCGATTTCATGCGCGCAGGCAGAACAACGTGCAGGCCGCGCCGGGCGATTGGGACCGGGACGCTGTATACGCCTATGGAGCGAGGCAGACCACCGCCGCCGAGCCCCCTTCCCCTCGCCCGATGTTCACAGGGCCGACATCTCAGCCGCGTTCCTCAATCTGCTGGCATGGGGAGCCGTGGGACAGGAAGGGCTGCGCCGATTTGCCTGGCCGGATGCCCCTACTGAGGCTCAGTTCAGCCAAGCGTGGCAACTGCTGGTGAATCTGGGCGCAGTAGACAAAAAAGGGGCCTTGTCAACCACCGGGCGACAAATGATGCGCTATCCCCTGCCCCCTGTGGCAGCCCGCATGCTGGTAGCAGGGCAAGAATATGAGTGCGAGACAGAGATGGCTGCCATTGCCGCGCTGACGCAAAGCGAAAACATTGCCATGAACTGTGGTTTGCATGAGAGCTTGCGGCAAGAATCGGATTTTACTGATTTTCAGGCAGAATGGCGCGCTCTTGAACGAGCGGAACAGCTCAAAGGAGACTCTGCGGCTTGTAATGCGCTGGGCATCATGGGAAGAGCAGCAAGAGAAATTCGCGCAGCTTTCCGCCAATTACTGGGGCACTACGCAGAACCTGATTTTGAGGCACACCGGAACGGAATTATCCGAGCCCTGCTTACCGCGTATCCCGACAATGTAGCAGCCCGCAATAATACCGCCGTTCACACAGCCAGACTCACCCAACGCCGCAGTGGCAAATTGGCAGACGGCGTAGCTTTGCATGCCGATACCGAGCTTGTTCTGGCGGCAGAAATTGCCGAAATTGGGGGTAAAAATGTTGAAACACGTATTTCGCGATGCACTAAACTGAGCATTGCGGATTTATCCACTCATGAAGACGATACCGCCGTGTATGACCCAAGCAGAAAAAGAGTGCTCAACTACCACCGTGTATTGTATCGGGACCTCGTACTCACGGAAAAAGAAACGGGAGATGCCCACCCCGATGCAGCCGCCCCACTTTTGGCCGACCAAGTGATACGCGGTAATCTGCGCTTGGAGGGCTGGGATGGCCATGTATTACAGTGGATTAATCGCCTCACTTGCCTGCGAAATGCCATGCCCGAATTGGAAATGCCCGATTTCGGCGAGGAAGACCGATTAGTTGCCATTACCATGCTGTGTGAGAGGGCGGTGAGCTATAAAGATATTGCCACACGCCCCGTGCTGCCCATTTTGAACGAATGGCTATCCCCATGGCAACAGGATTGTCTTAATCGCTACGCTCCCAAAGCTATACGCTTGACCAACGGGCGCGAGGTCAAGCTACTGTACCGAGAGGACGGCACCCCTACATTCGGGCTTAAATGCCAGCTCCTTTTCGGCGTGGCACAAACGCCCACCATTGCCGAAGGTCGCATCAAATGTTTGGTAGAAATCCTTGCCCCTAACCAGCGCCCCTACCAGCTGACATCCGACCTCGCATCTTTCTGGAAAAACGGGTACCCTCAAATGAAAAAAGACCTTGCAGGCCGTTACCCCAAACATAATTGGCCCAACGAAGCACCTCTTTAATCCGCCGAATCATCATGAAAACAATCTTATTTTACAGCCTGCTATTTACGCCTCTATGCTGTGCAGAGGATAACACTCCCCATTTAATTTATGAGGAAGACAGCTTTGTAAGCACAGAATTGCGGTGTCCCTCCCCTGATGGAGAGAGAGAACTTGTATACCGGGGGCTTCGGCACAAAGAGCAAGCGGAAATCAGCGTTGTAAATGAGTTGGTACTCATTGATAAAGGGCATGAAATCCCACTCAGCGGTCTTTTCTGCACCACTCGTCTTTATCGGGATAACATCATCAAACAACCATGGTCACCTGATGGACAATGGCTTGTATTCCCGCAAAGTCGCCGCGCATACTGTTTCTACCCCGTTGCCGCTATATCCTATGCACATTTCGGCACCGATAACTTCAACACGCTTGCGGTACAACAATACAAGTACTTTCTGAAAGGAGGCCGATGGGAACCCGATAACACCTTTACCTTCAAAGCAGGGCTATCAGGATGGATGGCCCCCTACCGTGCCACCATTTCAGCCCAAGGTGTCAGTTACCGACAAATCGGTGAAATGGTCAAGGAAGAGCCCTGATGCACAAAAAAAAGAAAGATTGACATCTTGAGCAAACGAACTTATATTTGATAAGTCATGAGTTTACGCAGACGTTCATATCGTAATTCTACCGTTTACAAGAGAATCCCGATTATCCCGGGTATTCTGTATATCAACCTCAGCGCATCAGGCGTTTCTCTCAGTTTCGGTTCTTCCTCTACCGGACGTGCCACGGTTAATGAAAATGGGGTAAATCTCAATAAAAGTATCGGCGGGTTCCGCATCGGCAAATCATTCAGCTTCTCCAAGCTCGGCAAACTCTTCGGTAAAAAGAATAAGGAAGAATAAGGCATCTTCTTCACGCTGTATGTTGACAGGCGAGCTCAAAAATAAAATCGACAGACTTTGGGATATCTTCTGGACGGGAGGTTTGACCAATCCTCTGGACGTAATTGAGCAGATGACCTACCTCATGTTCATACACGACATAGAGGATAAAGTTACCCCCTTACACCAATGGAGCTACCTGAAAGAACTACCTGCCGCACAAATGTACGCCACCGTGCAGGAACAGGTATTCCCCCTTATCAAAAACCTGCACGAGGATAAACACAGCGCCTACTCTAAATACATGGGGGATGCCGTTTTCAAAATCCCTACCCCCCACATGCTGGAGCGCATTGTCACCGCCATGGATGACTTATATGCGAAAATGGAACAGCTCCGAGCAGCCGACACCCGTGGGGATGTCTATGAGTACCTGCTCTCCAAGCTTGCCACGGCCGGGGTAAACGGGCAGTTCCGCACACCACGGCATATCATCCGTTTGATGGTAGAGCTCATGCGCCCCACCCCAACCGATACCATTTGCGATCCCGCGTGCGGCACCTCGGGATTCTTGGTAGAGGCAGGAGAATTCCTCAAGACCCACCACAGGCAAGAAATCTACGCTGATCAAGCCAAAAGTAAACACTTCATGTCGGGCATGTTTCACGGTTATGAAATGGACCGCACCATGCTCCGCATAGGCGCCATGAATATGATGGCCCACGGTATTGAACACCCTGATATCCAATACCGCGATAGTCTCTCTGCTCAAAATACGGATACTGAGTGTTACTCTCTCCTCTTAGCGAATCCGCCATTCAAAGGCTCACTCAATACCGACACCGTTCACAAAGGGCTGCAAAAAGGCCGCAAGACCAAAAAGACAGAGCTGCTTTTCCTTTCACTCTTCCTGCGCCTACTCAAAGTAGGGGGCCGCTGCGCCTGTATCGTACCGGATGGCGTTCTTTTCGGGGCATCGGCCGCTCACAAAGCCATTCGTCAAACCATAGTGGAAGACCACTGCCTGCAAGCCGTCATTTCCATGCCGTCGGGCGTTTTCAGGCCCTATGCCGGGGTCTCTACCGCCATTCTCATCTTTACCAAAACCGGCCACGGTGGTACAGAAAACGTGTGGTTCTATGATATGCAGGCAGACGGGTATACACTGGATGATAAACGCACACCCGCAGCATGCACCGACATCCCCGATATCATTGCCAGATTCCACAATCTTGAGGCTGAAATTACCCGCCACCGCACCGATGTCTCTTTCTTGGTTCCCAAACAAGAAATTGCAAGCAATGATTACGAGCTCTCTATCAATAAATACAAAAAAAGTCAACATACCCGCGTTGAATACCCGCCTGCGGCCGATATTCTGAGCGATATTCGAAGCATTCAAGTCGAAATTGACCGAAACCTTGCAGAACTGGAAGACCTGCTTCAAGAGGATATGCCTGAATAAGAAATCATTGTGACTTACCAAGCCCGGAATCCTAATAACGCGTTGACAAGAACAAGCACATTATGTAAAGTAGAGATATGGACTGGATGGAGCAGAGCAAAATCATTTGGGCCCACATGGCCACACACGGTTGGATAGAATTGATCGTTTACTTAGCTTTGGGGTGGATACTGTGCACGGTGGTAGGGCGAGTTTTCACGGGATTGGAGAACACGAAAAGGCTGCCTACCCAGATGTTAAAACTTTTATCGCGTGCGCTCAAGGGGATTATATGTGCCATTGCCCTCATACAGGGATTGCGCGCCTTGGGGATAGACGTTGTAAGTATATTGGGAGCCGCGGGTGTTATGGGTGTGGCCATAGGATTTGCCTCTCAAACCTCTCTCAGTAACCTTATCAGCGGTATATTCTTGATATCTGAGCGCAGTTTCAAGATTGGTGACTATATAAGGGTAGAGGGAGAGGAAGGAACGGTAGAGAGTATCAACCTGTTGTCAGTCTTCCTGCGCCGCCCGGATAACGCATTGGTACGCATTCCCTGCGAAAGCCTCATCAAAAACCCCGTAACCAATATCACCGGCTCCCCACGACGCAGAATTGATTTGGATGTAGGTGTAGACTACAGTAGCGATCTCCGCAAGGTGAAAGAGGTGATTTTGGATGTTATTAAGCAAGAGTCCGAGTTGATGGATGACCCTGCACCCGTGGTTATGTTCACCGGGTTCGGGGATAGCTCACTGAATCTGCGCATAGGTGCATGGTGCAAGACAGAGGTATACCACGGCCTGCGTTATCGTTTTGCTACGGCATTGTTGGAGCGCTTTGCCAAAGAAGGCATTAACATTCCTTTCCCGATACGCACCGTACTGCAACAACAAAGCCCCCCGCAGCAAACACCCACGGAATAATAAATGAGTCTTACAGGCTCAGGCGGAAAAAGCGCTTGGCGTTTTCAGTGGTACAGGCTGCAATCTCCTCAGGGGTCACGTGCCGAAGCTCTGCAATTTTATCAACTACATACTTGGTGCGGCCGGGTATATTGGTAATACCACGGAAAGGCGTGGGTGAGAGATAGGGGGAGTCCGTCTCTACCATAAAGCGGTCAGACGGGCACCAAGCCGCTACGGCCTGAATATCCTCTGTCTTGTTGAAGGTAAGTAATCCGGTGAAAGAAATCAGGCCATCCAGCTCAGAAAAAATGCGTTCTGCCTGCTCACGGTTGCCGATAAAGCAATGAAACACCGGGCGCACCTTAGGGAAATTGCGGGCGATGGCAAAAGCATCTTCAAAACTGGCAAGGCCCTTTTTATCTCTTGTATGAAGGGAAATATTGAGCCCCAAGCTTTGAGCCAACTGAAAATGACGTTCTAAAAAGACACGCTGGCGGGCGCGGTAGTCGTCTTCGGACCACCCCTCGGGAGCCGGCCAAAAATAATCAAGCCCGGTTTCACCGATTGCGGCTTGCGGGTATTGGTGGCAGAGCTCCTCCATATATGCCAACTGCACATCTGACACCTCCGTCACCTCACTGGGATGCACGGCAAGACATGAGGAAACGAAATCGGGCATGCTGCGGGCAATCTGCAACTGGGGTTCCCAATCATCTGCGCTTGTACCTTGAGAGATGCAATGTGTTACCCCCAATGCTACGGAATCGGCACGAACCTGAGCCAAATCCTCATACTTACGGGAAACCAAGTGACAATGCGTATCAATAATCATGACGATGAATTAATAAAGAATAATCTTACGAGCACCGAAATTCCAGAGCACAACAATGCTCTGCGTTACCAATTTGGAAAGTTCCACTGCATAAAAAGCGAGCCCCAAGCCCGCCCATACAAAGCCGAAAACACTCACAAAAAGCCACATGAACAAGAGGTCAAGCAATAGACCGACAATGCCGATGATGGTAAAAATCGCAAACTCGGTCTTTTGTTTATCCTCCATTTTGCGGTGAGAAAAAACAAATTTATTACTGCAAACGTAGGCAACCAACACGCCGAGCATAAACCCAATGGCAGTAGCTACCAAATAGTGCACCCCAAACACACGTGTACAAACGGAAATTGCGGCCAAATCAACCACAAAAGCAATTCCACTTGCTATCAGATACTTGATAAAAGAACCGACGAGGTTTTTCACTGCGCAATTATCTGCCATAACACGCAGCGATATACACCATTACAACGAAATTGTCAAACCCGGATTCACACGCCCGATGGAATATTATCTGCATATACTCCGGCCAGACGACGGCGATTTTCGTAACGTTCGCGCGCAACCTGCTCTTCCGTAGCGCCGAGAGAAAGTAAAGTATGAGATGTCATGCTGAGGGCAACCTCTTCTTCACCGCTGAATACGGTTTCCGCGCCTTGGCGGCGCAACAACTGAGCCGTACTGATATAAGTGGTATAGGCCATGACCGAGATTTGCGGGTTGACCTCACGAGCACTCTCCGCAATATCATGAGACGGAGCAGCAGCCGAGGTAATGATGATGGCCTTTGCCTGCTCTGCACCGGCCATCCGCAAAATACTACGTCGACGCGCATCCCCGTGCAAGGCCGGTATACCTTTCTTTTCCAAACGGTTAACAGTTTCTATATTCATCTCCAACACCACGACCTCCAAATCATATTTCAAGAGGATATCGGTCATAATTTCGCCACAGGGGCCATAACCAACCACAATGATACGGTGCTTATCAATAGAAGGAGCAGGCACTCTACCGGCAACCTTAGGCCGACGGCCGATTTCCTTTTTCTCCAGATGCCCGGCAAGCATGGGTATAAACCGGTAAAGTGCAGCATTCAGCGTAATGGTGATAATAGCCACACCGGTAATGACATTCGCAGCGTATGCCGGCAACATGTGATATTGAGAGGCAATAAGGGTTGCCAAGATGAATGAGAATTCGCCTATTTGCGACAGAGAACCCGCAGTTTTAAGAGCCATACGCAAGGGCTTACCCAACAATGTAATAACAATAAATGCGGCTATAGGCTTAATCAAGAACGCCACCACGCAAGTACACAGCGTCAGCTCCCAATGCTCCAACATGCCGCCGATATCAAAGCCCATACCGACGGATACAAAGAACAACACGGCAAAAGCATCTTTCATGGGCAAGGCATCGCTGGCGGCGCGAGAGGCAAACTTGCTTTGCCCTACGACCATACCCGACAGGAAAGCCCCGAACTCCATACTGGCATCAAAGCCTTTGGCTGCCAGCACGGCAAAGCCCAAAGCAAAAACCAACACGGCAAGAGTGAAAAGCTCGCCGGAGGCACTCTTGGACACATAAGTAAGCACTTTTTTGATAATTTTGCGCCCCACAAAAGCCACACACAACACCAACAATGTTAATTTGACCGCAGCGCTCCCCAAAGCGGGCACAAGCTCTTGCCCGCTGATGATGACCGGCAGCAACACTAACATCAAAATAGTGAATATATCCTCAACCACCAGCCACCCCAGCGCCGTATGCCCGGTTGGAGTTTGCAACAAACGATTGTCGCCCAATACACGAGTAAGCACCACTGTACTTGAAACGCAAATACACAAGCCGAACATCAGTGCACTTATCCAGTTGCCATCGCCTCCTAACCAATAAAACACCATTGCCCCCATCACGGTAGATACCGTCATGCACACCAAAGCCCCGGGAACGGCAACTTTTTGCACATCCAACAAATCTTTAAGGTGAAATTGCAACCCAACGCCGAACAGCAACAGTATCACGCCCAAGTGAGAAAAGCCCTCTACAATGTGGCTATCCACAGGTTGGCCCCACCATGGCTGGGCAGCAAGCATGCCGGCAATCAAATAACCGACCAAGGGAGACAACTTCAGCTTATGCGCCAATATACCCAATATCAACGCGAGAGATAGGCCGATGACAAGTGCGTGTTCCATAATATGCTTGACTCTCAGGCTAGCATTTCTTCTCCTCTATTTCAAGAAAAAAATTAAGAACAAACGAACGGAACATATGCTTGCATAATGAGAAGATTCCTGATAAGATGTGCCCGCTTTTGAATCACGTAGGATTCATACATAACAAGACATATTCAAAGCAGCACCCCACAAGCAACCATGGTCTACCGCAGCGGAAAATTGGATACACAGTGGCAACGAACCACAATCATACGCACCTTCTTCATCATGCTGGCGCTCATGGTGGTGTTCTACTTCCTCATGAAAGAGATTACGGGAGGAAGCAGTAATGACGGGTTTACCCCCTATACAGACATACCGATGCTGCTGTTTTTTATTCTGATATCAGGGGTGTGCAGTATATACATAGGCAAAAGAATACAGACGTACATCCTCCTGTTGGACAACTCCTTTTACACCCTTACCGAAAGTGGTTTTCTCTGTGAAAATGACCTTTTCAGCAACTTTTACACATGGGATGAAATTACTTGGGTGAGACGCTCCGGCAGCAATATAGGCTTACAACTGGCCCACGGCCATGGTGTCAACCTGATATTGAAGCATGAGAGTGAGGCTCGCCGACGTGAGGCACTGCGCTACATCCAATCCCGTATCGGCAAACAGAATGATTCTGAGCTTATTCCTGCCCCGTTCGATATTCCGCAAGAACCCGAGCTGCAATACTCTGCCACCCCGGAACAGTTGAGAGAAACAGCAGATGCCGGTGCCTTGTTAAAAACTCCCCGTTTCTTGCAATACTTGCGCTATGGTTTGCTGAGCCTCTGGATACTCGGGTTCATTAACGGAGCCTTTTTGGCAGACTACGGCACCATGGCATTCATGTTGCTGATGCTGCTGGGGGCTCTCTACTTACGTTGGCGCCCGGGTGGCACACAAAAGAGTGTCAACCGTTTTCGACCCTACACCATGCATACCGACGGCAAGCGCGTGCTGTTAAAACAAGGGAAATGCTGGATTTTGCTCAAAAAGCCACGGGCCGAGGCCTGCTACAAAACGGAGCACAATCTGCTTATCAATTTCGGTAACAATATCTATTTGGGGGTAGATCCGGATTCCGTATTACCGCCCAACATGCAAGCACCTGAACAAAAGGCCCCCAAACCGGCCAAAGCCTATGTGCTGCTGTTGATATTGGCAACCACCCTGGGTGCTGCATGCTATGCCTTTACGTTCACGAATCCCTGGCATTTATACTGCGTGCTCAATCATATGGATGAAGACCATCGCCATGCCTTGGCGCTGGCAGAGTTGCCTGCGGATGAGCCCGTGGAAGAGGTTTTCACCCACATTTATGAACCGGACTTTCACCCCCTGCTGAAAAATCGCAGCGCATTCTGCCCGGTTTATATGTGCATTTGCCTACAAAACGGCATTCACCACGAACTCATATTGCGCAGTGATGCAACCATTCAACAACATGATTCATTTGACATATACGATATCGTAGCCGAAGAAGAATCAGAAGAAGAAAACACCTCAACAGATAACAGCCATGAATAACTTTACCTATTATAATCAAACACGCTACGTCTTCGGGCACGGAGAATACAACAACATCGGCACCTTGCTGCAAGGTAAATGCAAAAAGTTGTTGCTGCACTACGGTGGCGGCAGCATTAAGCGCAGTGGACTGTACGATGCCGTGGTGAAAGCCCTGCAAGATGCCGGAATTGATTTCATTGAACTAGGAGGAGTTAAGCCCAACCCCTGCCTCACCCTGGTTCGTGAGGGTGTGGAGCTTTGCCGAAACTCCGGGGTAGACTGCGTGCTGGCCGTAGGAGGAGGCAGTGTGATTGACTCCGCCAAAGCCATTGCCACCGGCGTGGTTCATGAGGGGGATGTATGGAAGCTTTACACTCATGAGGAGACATTGACGGCAACTCCCCTGCCCGTTGCTACGATTCTCACCCTGCCAGCCGCCGGCAGCGAAAACAGCCCCAATACCGTCATTTCAAATGAAGAAACAGGGCGAAAACTGGGCTACGGGCATGAGCTACTGCGCCCCATGCTCAGCATTGTAAGCCCGGAACTATTCTTGACACTGCCCCCCGAGCAAATGGCATACGGTGCCTGTGATATGCTGTGCCACATTTTTGAGCGTTACTTCACCAACACTCAAGACACGGAGCTCACTGATGCCTTGTGCGAGGCCACCATGCGCACCATCATGCAGCAGGCATCTATTCTGCGCCACGAGCCGCAAAATGAAGCAGCTTGGGCACAGCTGGCGTTAAGCGGTACTGTTGCTCACAACAATATTCTGGGATTGGGTCGAGAGCAAAGCTGGACCTGCCACGCCCTTGAGCATGAGCTGAGTGCCGTGTACGATGTAGCCCACGGTGCCGGGTTAGCCGTGATTGTGCCGGCCTATTTTGATGCCGTATGGCAAGCCAACCCCGGCATTTTTGCTCAATGGGCCGTGAATGTCATGGGCGTTACGCCGTCCCGCAATACGGAGCGCGTGGTGAAAGAAGGTATACAGCGTCTGCGCGCTTGGTACAAAGAACTGGGGTTACCCCAAACCATGCAAGAGCTGGGCATACCCGCAGATGCCGACTTTGCAGCCATGGCTCACGGAGCGTGTTCCGTTCGCGCAGGTGGGTTACTGCCCGGTGTGCGTGTACTGAATGTTACTGAAGCAGAAGAGGTTTACCGTGCTTGCACAAACTCTGTAACAGCATGAAAAAAAGCATCCTGCCGATTTGTGCCGCATTTGCTCTGAGCAGCTGCTACGCACCTTTAACCTTCAACTTGCACGAGCTGGTTGCCCCGCCGGATGCCCGCGTGGCCATGGCAGAGGGGCTTTTCCCCGGGCGAGCCATTGACTTCGGAAACGAGGAACACTGCGTTCGCGTATGGTCAGATGCCTACTCAACGGATATTTTCGCACCATGCTCGGATGCGGAGAACTATTTGTATGAGTGGAACCATATTCTGTATCAAAAAAGATACATACAGTACGCAGTAGCCAATCGTCCCATTATCCGCAGAGATGATGTGGCGGAAGCCCCGGCATTGCACATAGATGACCATAACAAACAATTTACCATAGATAAAAGCATCCCCACGGAAATATGGATGCAGCCGGTCTCTACGGATGAAACGGCCGTACTGAACAATGAGCGATACGTTTGCATACCGGCAGAGCAATTTGACTTCAAACGCGCCAAAAAAGTAAAGAAGACATCATCTTGCCGCTCCTTATGTGCTCTGCCGCTCAATGACAAACCGGGCACGGAGTCTCCCCTGCGCGTTGCGGCAAGTATTCCGCTGGAGCTGGTGGACGGCATAGCTACATTGAGTTTTTTTGCTGCTGAAGGTTGTCTGTATGCGGCTATGGGGCTCATCTCCTTCCCCATAGATGAAATAATCTACGCGGCTCAACCTCAACAGCAACATCAACAGTTCGAGCAATTTGCTCAAGAAGCACCTTCTTGGAAAAAATAACACATACCCCTTTTAATTATTATGAAAACCTGTATCATTATTCTTACCGCTGCCCTTACCTCCACCCTCCTCAGCAACTGCACCCAGCCCAAGCGTATTTTCCACGGCGGATTCGAGGTTGCCACACCCATGTCGGAGTTATAAAAATCCTACACACGCCCGAAACGGCGTCACAATAAACGGCTGTGAATTAAGGAGCAACTCTCAGGAATTGTTCGAAGGGCCGACACCGCTGTTACGGCGCAAATAATTCATACGCTCCGTGATACGAAGCTCCATGCCATTGGTGGTGGGGTGGTAGTATACCCGCCCCTCGGGCAAATAGGCTTGGGGGACAAAGTGGTCATCCCCGAAATCGTGCGCGTATTTGTAATTCACATCCTCGTCCGAGGCGCCACGCAATTTTGCCAACTTTTTACGGGTAGGAGTGGCCAGATGATCCGGCACCGCCAAGGTTTTACCCTCTTGCACATCTTTAAGTGCGGCGTTAATCCCCATATAAGCGGCATTACTCTTGGGGGCCGTGGCAATGTAGACCGTGGCATGAGCCAAGGGAATGCGGGCCTCGGGCATGCCGAGCATTTCTGCGGCCTGCGCAGCAGCCAGCGCCACACGCAACGCATTGGAATCCGCCAAGCCCACATCTTCACTGGCACAAATAACAATACGGCGGGCGATGAATCGGATATCCTCACCCGCATTGAGCATAAAGGCCAACCAGTACAACGCAGCATCGGGATCACTGCCTCTCATGGATTTGATAAAGGCCGAGATGGTATCGTAATGAGCATCCCCCATGCGATCATAGCGGATGGCTTTTTTCTGGATAGACTCCTCGGCAACCTCTAGAGTCACACGTATCTGACCTGTTGCATCGGCCGGGGTAGACATGGCTGCAACCTCCAATGCCGTGAGGGCTTTGCGCACATCTCCATCGGCTTTGAGCGCCAAATGCTGTAAGGCATCATCATCTACTGCCAGATTCAGAGAACCCAAGCCGCGTTGAGTATCGGCCATGGCGCGGCGCAGTAGTGCAATAATCTCGGCATCCGGCACTGACTCCAGCGGGAAAATCTGAGAGCGAGACAACATGGCCGAGTTAATGGCAAAGTAAGGATTCTCTGTAGTGGCACCGATAAAGCGTACCGTACCGCGCTCCAAATGCGGCAACAACACATCTTGCTGAGCCTTATTGAAACGGTGCAACTCATCCACGAAAAGGATGGTTTTCTGCCCATGCAGCGTTTGACGAGCCTTGGCCTCGGCAATTTTCTCGCGAATATCGCTGACATTGGACTCTACGCCATTGAGCATCACAAAGTAGGCGCTCGTTTGTTTGGCTATGACAGATGCCAGCGTAGTCTTACCCACACCGGGGGGACCATAAAAAATGAGAGACGAGAAACGATCCGTCTCAATGGCGCGACGCAACAACTTACCCTCTGACAACAAATGCTTTTGGCCGGCCACTTCGGCCAAAGTTTGCGGGCGCATTCTGGCCGCAAGCGGCATGCTTAAATCGGCGCGCTCTTGTTCCGGAGCCTCTGCTTTACCGAATGGCGTAAATAAGTCCATGTTAAGCGTGAGGGTTCGGATTCAAGAGCCGCACCGATTTCATACGGCTAATAATATTTTATTTGCTGTGGATATTGAGCATCTGTGCGTAAGTGGGCACGGGCCAGAGGGAGGCATCCACCACTGCCTCAAGGGCATCCACCGTAACACGAGCTTGCTCCATAGCAGAGCGCATCGCAAAGGGGGCACCTTCTTCTATGGCTGCGGCCAAGGCCTCCACCTGCGGAGCAAGAGCATCATACAGCGCACCGATTTCATTAGCCTTTTGCGTAGCTGCCTTCAGCCCGGCGGTAAGACCGGCAGCCTGAATGGCACCCACCGTGCCGCATATTTCGGTCATTTGCGTGGCGATGGCGGGCAGGTAAATGGTGCGCAACATGTTCAAACATGTTTTAGCCTCAATATCGATAAGTTTTTCGAAGCTCTCCAACTGAATCTCCTTACGGGCCAGCAACTCAGAGCGGGAAAGCACACCGTATTTCTCCATCAGAGCGATGGTATCGGGGCGAGAAAGCACCTCCAACGCCTCAGGCGTGGTCTTGATATGCGGCAACCCGCGTTTCTCTGCCTCTTGCACCCACTCATCAGAATAGCCATTGCCATTGAAGATGACACGGTCATGCTTGGTAACAAGCTCACGGATAAGCTCACGCACTACGTTCTTGAACTCAGGCGTGCCGGCGTACGGCTCCAAGCGAGTGGCAACCTCATCCAAAGCCTCGGCCATGATGGTGTTCAACACAGCCATGGGCCATGCGCAGGTCTGGGACGAGCCCACGGCACGGAACTCGAACTTATTACCGGTGAACGCGAAGGGCGAGGTACGGTTGCGGTCTGTCGTATCCTTGGGCAGTTCAGGCAGCACATCCACACCAAGCTCCATGGTGGTCTTGGAGGAGGAAGACTTAGCACCACCGGCTTTAATCTGCTCAATAATATCGGTAAGCTGATCACCGAGGAAGATGGAAATGATGGCGGGCGGTGCCTCTGCCGCACCCAAACGATGGTCATTACCGGCCTTGGAAGTAGAGGCACGCAGCAGGTCGGCATGCTTATCCACACAAGCAAGCACGGCGCTCAGGAACGTCAGGAACAAGAGGTTGCTGTGCGGGGTCTTACCCGGGGAGAACAGGGAACCCAGCTCCGGCGTAGAGAGTGACCAGTTGTTGTGTTTGCCGCTGCCGTTGACGTGAGCGTAGGGTTTTTCGTGCAGCAAACACACCAAATTGAACTTGAGTGCCTGACGCTGCAAAATATCCATAATCATCACATTATGGTCCACAGCCACATTGCAGGGCTCAAACAACGGGCAAATCTCAAATTGCCCGGGGGCTGCCTCATTGTGGCGGGTCTTGGCAGGCACACCAAGCGTCCACAAAGCACGGTCCACACTCATCATGAACTCCAACACACGCTCTTTAATGGAGCCGAAATAGTGGTCCTCCATCTGCTGGTGCTTGGGAGGCAGACACCCGAAGAGTGTACGCCCGGTCTCAATGAGGTCGGGACGACGGAGGTAGAGGTCACGATCAATGAGGAAATACTCTTGCTCTGCCCCCAAGTTGCTCACAACATAGGAGGGCTCAATACCAAAGCAATGCAACACACGAGAGGTTTGCTGAGCCACGGCAGCCATAGAGCGCAACAGAGGAGTCTTTTTATCCAACGCCTCACCTGTATAGGAGCAAAACGCCGTGGGAATACAAAGCGTTACAGTGTTAGCAGTACGCTTGATGAAGGCAGGGCTGGTGGGGTCCCACGCGGTGTAGCCGCGGGCCTCGAACGTTGCACGAATACCACCGGAGGGGAAAGAAGAAGCATCGGGCTCAGCCTGAATGAGGTTTTTACCCGTAAACTCGCATATCATACCGCCTTTACCATCCGGCTCCACAAAGGAATCATGCTTCTCAGCCGTGGCATCAGACAAAGGCTGGAACCAGTGTGTGTAATGAGTTGCCCCCTTGGAGAGTGCCCACACTTTCATGGCTTGGGCCACTTCGTCCGCTATACCGGTATCAAGTTTACCGCCCTTTTGAACCGTGAGCATCATTTTCTTGAATGCACTCTTGGAGAGATATTTCTCCATGGTCTTAATACCGAAAGTATCACTTCCGTACAGGGCGTTCAGCGCAGCTTCAGCGTCCGTCAATGTTTCTGTTACCATAAATTGTGTGTTTTTAGCGGTGTGCGCGTCATTGTAATACGTTTAGATGCCGTTGTCAATCTCTTTTACCGCAAGGGCACCGCACAACCATCTGTTATCATCTTTTTTCTTCCGGATGATGATTCAGAGAGAAACGATTTTTCTCCTTGACGGACATTATTTTTTACCAATCATACGAGCAGCCAATACAATATACGTCAAAAGCTTGGGCGTATCAACCAACAACTTTTTAACAGAATCGGGGAAGGGCTGAGACGCCACGGCATCAGGCTTGATTTTTCCACCGTTTTTTACGGCCTCTACCATGATGTTTTTTACAATACAAACGGCCGTTTTATCTGCCAACAGCGATTCAAGCTCGGTCTTAATACCATCCGGACAATTGGCACGCAAATTGCTTACTACTTTATTACGAACGGCAAGGCTTTTAAAAAACTGAAAAATCCCCATAATAATGTGTATTTCTATGTGTTAATTGACTGCTTGTTATCATACCAGCCTCTGTCCGCATCTGTCAAGAATCATTCTCAAAGAATCTACCATTCACGGGATGTCGCATACGTACGCAAAATTGTAATTTTTGTGTTGGACAGAGCGCAGCGATATAGCTATAATGAAAGGCGGATATGCTGCAAAGAGGGTACAGAAAAGAAGAAAGCCTGACGCGCCATTGGGCAGGACAGGTGATAGAACTTTGTACAGACATTGATGATGAAACCCTTACAGAATACACAAAACCTATCGAAGATGCCATAAAAGTATTGGACAGAGATAGGCGCGTTGTGTTTTTGGGCGACAGCAAAAGTGGCAAATCCTCACTGCTTGCCGGGTTGCTTCAGTACCCGGCCATAGCCAAAACAGAAATGACGGACGATTACCGCTGCTGGCGATATCGCAATAATGATGGAGATGCCACCTGTTCTACTTTCATTCCTCTGGAAAACTTGGAAGGCTTGGAATTGACCGACACCACCGGAGCCGAACAAGAAAGCGCACGCGAGACACTACTGGCTCTCGCCCAAACAGCAGATGTGGTAATTGCCGTGGTAGATGCCCGCAAAACAGATGAAGCTGCGGTATGGGATATACTGGCAGCACTGCCGCAAGAACGCCGCAGCGCTGCCTTGATTGCCATTACTCACACGGATAAATTAGCAGCAGAAGACGCACTGAGACTTAAAGACAGTCTGAGAGAGTTCTGCCGCAAGAGACTGAGCAGCACCCCGGCGTTGTACTTTATCAGCCCCACAACCATGAAAGGCATGGAGGGCTTCACCCAACGCGTACAAGAAGCCTTGAACTCCCCCTACGGCTTGCGCGCCGCCATACGAAAAGTCATCGACTTGTCCAATGACCTCCTCAACCGTCAATACCAAATTCTGCGAGCGCGTGAAGCTGTCTCTCAAAATGACAATGGTTTCCTGAACAGCATTGACCGCGAAATTGACAATTTCCTTTCACACCAATTGACGGGCATCAAAAATTATACCGATGCATACTCCGACGCCGCCATCCAAGCCCTGCCCGCCACATTGACTGCGTTGAAACGAGCTTTCGGGCATTGGCTTTCACCGGTAACGCTAGTGCGGCTCAACCGCTTCGGGCCGGGTGCAGAGCAGTATTATTACAACAAACTTTGCAAAGAAATTCTCAGTCGGCAAGAGGTGAGCGATGCCAACTTTGTTGCCTCATGCGCCGGGCACTGGGCCCATGTGCGCCCTCGCATGAAAAAATCCATGGAGTGCGAAATCGGTGATTTTCCGGAACAAGAGCTTCACAAAGAACTCAGCAACTTACGCACCCGTTTAAGCCGCAATCTCTACAAACCGTTCTCACAAGACAAAATGCGCCGCCGCATTTCTGAGATATTCGAGTCATGTACACAATGGATGCAGCTTTTCATCTTCATCATTTGCCTTTGCTTAATCAGCGCGGGTGTGCTGGGATTTCTTAACATGACCATGGCCGCCACTTGGATGCTGGTGAGCACCGGTATCGTATGGGTCATCGGGAGTCTTTTGCATTTATCAACAGCGCGTTCCATTCGCAAAGATTTTGTCCATTTAGCAGAAAAGCTGCAAGAAACCATGCTTACCGGCATGGGAGAAGATATTAAAGCACTCCTCACTTCGCGTGTTGCGGCGTACCGCCAGCTTTACACCGAGCCCAGACGCAAGGTGGAGCGCAATGATTCCCTGCTTAAGCCCCTGCAACAACGCCACCTCAACATCACACGTCAAATTTCATCTATTTTGCCCCGTTAATGGAGATTGTTTCATGTTAACGGCCTTTCAAAATTGACACCGCGTGTCCCCTATGATATACTGACAGGGTATGAAGTTTTTTTCTTTACTGATAGCTGCGGTGGTCGCAAACGTTACAACGGCTCCGGCTCAAGATGCACCGTGCCCTGCAGCCCCCCTCAGTGCCATGGCTCAAGCATCGGCAGAAATCAGCTTTTTAACCGAATGCAAACCCGATCCGAATGCGGCATATTACATGTACGTTAATTCCGCCTACTGGTGCGGACCGTGCCGCCGCATCATGCCTCAAATCATAGCAGAATATGAAGAGATGCGAAAAGATAACCATATAGAGGTTATTCTGCTGAGTCATGAACGCACCGTAAAAGGGGCATTACGCTATATGGAGTTGTACTCCATGCCGTTTTCTGCCGTCATGTACAAAAGCACCGAGCGCACCAAATTACCCGGAGCTCCGGATAACGTGATGGGTATACCTTATATCGTTGTTGTTGATGCCCAAGGCAACACGGTACACACAGGGCATGCCTCCACTTTCAAAAATTGGAGAGAATACACTAAAAAAACTCATTAAAACACCATGCAAGAAACACTTATAGATATTCGCACGCGCCGTAGCTGCCGTAAATACCTGCCCGAGCAGATTACAAACGCCCAGCTGGATGCCATACTTGAAGCCGCCACCTGGACCCCCACGGGCCGGGGCAAACAATCCCCGCAAATGGTTGTCGTGCAAGATGCAGAGATGCTCAGCAAGCTCTCCCGACTCAATGCTCAAATCATGGGTACCGACAGTGACCCCATGTACGGCGCCCCCACCGCCGTTGTCGTTTTTGCGGATTCCTCTAATGAAAACGGCATACTCGATGCCTCTTTGCTCATGGGCACCCTCATGCTGGCCGCACATGCCGTGGGTGTTGCCTCTTGCTGGATTAACCGAGGCAAAGGAATGTTCGAATTACCTGAAGGCAAAGAAATCATGCAACAATGGGGAGTAGATGAAAAATACGAGGGCTTGGCCATCTGCATTCTCGGTTATGCGGCAGAGGGCGGTATTCCCCCCGTAAAACCCCGCCGCGAGGGGTATGTCATTCGCGCCTGATTATCCTCCCCCCATCAATTATGATACGTAAACTGGTAGTGGAGGGAGTGACGGTTTTCCCGAACAGGGAGACATTCTCCTTTGTCCCCGGACTCAATATCATTGTGGGTGGCAATGACTCCGGCAAAAGTCACCTCATGAAGCTCTGCTATGCCATTACCAAGTGGGGATGCGACGGAGCCAGACGTGAATTACCCGAGGTATGGGCTGAGGAAAAGCGACTGCGCCGCGACTTGCTGCGAGTATACGGCACCCATAACCTCACATCTCTCACCGCCCGTAATCGCGGTAATTCTACGGCTCATATCAAGGCCTCATTGGAGGGCTACAAAGTCCCCCTCGGTTCCGCAGACCTCAGTTTCGGGTTCAAAGCCGACAATGAGGAAGAGGGGCTGCATATCGACAAATTACCGCAGCGTTTTTTAACAGAGAACGCAGTATTCATCTCTCCCCGCGAGGTACTTTCCATATACCCATGTTACATGCAGGCCGGCAAGCGATATCCCGAGCTGCTGGACTCCGCCAGCTGGGAACTGTGCCGCGCTTTGGAAGAAGAACCGAACGGCTCCGTACTCCCCGAGACGCTGCAATATGTATTACAGCAAATCGAAACCCTGCTCTCGGGCAGATTGCAACGCATGAATGGGCGCTTCTTCCTGAAACGCCCGGGGCAAGAACCTTTAGAGCTGAATTTGGTAGCAGAGGGATTCAAACGCATCGGCACCTTGGGATTACTTATCGGCAACGGCACGGTGCGCGCAGGCACAGCGCTGTTCTGGGATGAGCCTGAAATGAACCTCAACACCTCGCATTTACCACTCTTGGTACGTATTTTGATGGGCTTATGCCGTGCGGGTGTTCAGGTAATGCTTACAACTCACAGTCTCTTCATGCTGCGTGAGCTGGTGATTCAACTTGCTGAAAAACGGCATGCTGAAATCAGCAGACGTTTCTTCGGCATGCAACCCTCCTTTTCATCCACACAGGGGGTACGCACCTCGGCTGGAAACTCTCTGGAAGAGATAGACCATATCGATAGCCTTGATGCCGAAATGGAGCAAGCCGACCGCTACCTGAATATGAACTACAACCCCGGGGAGGAAGCCTGAGCGTGTTTCAGGTCGGTACCAGCTGTGTGGAAGGATTGCACCGCTTCAATTTTGAAGCGGGGTATTATGTGTGTCGGTTTGAATGCTCGCCTTTCTACTCTCACCATGCTCAAAACTTCTGTAACAGCTGCAAGGAGATGGACTTCGTGCTCTACCATCCCGGCAAAAAAGAATTATGGCTGGTAGAGGTGAAAGACTACCGATTCAATGCACGGCCCAAGGTAAAAGACTTGGTTGAAAAACTGTGTCGCAAGGTAAGAGACTGCTTATTCTTATTAAGGGCAGCAGCTCTCTGTGCCCCCGAAGAAACACCGGCAGAGGGCATATCCTTGCGGGATATAGCACGAATGAGTTTGCAAGCCAAACGCATACGCGTGGCATTCACCATAGAATTGGGACGCACGGGCTTGTTCCCCCCGAAAAGCCTGCTGGCTACCATCAAAGACTTGCTGTACAGGCAGATTCGGTTCATAGACCCGGATATGCTGTGCCTGCCTATTACAGAATCAGGCGGCATTGGGCCATGGAGCATAACCTCTGCCGGAGATGCGCACTCCTCTCGCATTCAGAAACGCATGGAAGAAGCTAAGCTTGCTCGAGAAAAAGAAGCAAAGTTGGCAAAAGAGCAAGCGCGCCACGCAGAAAAACAAGCTGCAAAAAAACAAAGAAAAGCGCGCAAATCCGATATTCCGCTTTGGAAACAACGCGCAGAAGAAAGAAAAGCCGGCATGAGCGGCAACCATGCCGACCGCCGCAAGAAAAACTGAACCGGCCCCCTACATCATGAAGAAAAAAAGCTTACTCATACTCAGTTGCGTGCTCCTGCTGCTTGCCGGTGCGGGGGGCGCCGGGCTGTATTTTTTCATGCCTCAGCAAGCGCCCATTGCACCGCCCTCCCCTGCTCCGGACAAGGACAGTTTGCCGGCCTTAGCGCGACAGCAAATCGGCGTTACCGTGAGCTATACGCCGGATTATGTAGATTTGGAATACCCCATGGGAGACGTCCCCATAGAGAGTGGCGTTTGCACGGATGTCATCATACGTGCCTTGCGACTGAAAGGATTAGACCTGCAAGAGCTGGTACATGAAGACATGAAGAAGAACTTTCGCAGCTACCCGGGCAGAAAACTGTGGCGCCAACGTACCGCAGACCCCAGCATCGATCACCGGCGCGTGCCGAATCTGGAGCTGTTTTTCGCCCGCATCGGTTGGACTGTAACCGAAAAACCGACCGACAATCCCGATGACTACAAACCGGGTGACCTCGTAACCTGTTATGATGCAGCACACGGCCGCCCTCATATCATGATTGTGAGTGATAGGAAACACGCTGAAACCGGGGTTCCTAAAGTCATTCATAACTCCGGTAAAGGCACAGAAGAAAATGATGACCTTTTTGAGTTTCCGATTACCGGGCACTTTCGCCCGGTCTTCGACCAACCTATTCAGCTACCGGAGCCAGAAAAATCTCAACAAAAGAAAAAAAAGTAATGAACAAAACTCCCCTGATTACCCTGTTTTTTCTGATTGGCAGCAGCTTATATGCTGACAGCAGATTGCCCGCCCTTGCCCGCGAGCAAATAGGCGTTACGATTGAATATGACCCCTCGTATGTCTCCATGACATACCCGGGAGGAGACGTACCCATGGATCGAGGTGTGTGCACCGACGTCGTGATACGAGCCCTGCGCCAACTCCATTTCGACCTACAGAAAGAGGTGCATGAGGACATGAAAAAAAATTTCTCTGCTTACCCCAGCAGAAAAAATTGGGGACTGAAACGCACCGACCGTAACATTGACCACCGCCGAGTGCCGAATCTGCAAACATTTTTCAAACGCAAAGGTTGGAGTTTGCCGGTTAGCGAAAATCCGGCAGATTATCAAGCCGGAGACATCGTGACCTGCCTGTTGGGTGATACGTTACCCCATATTATGATTGTGAGTGACCGCAAAAACGCAGATGGGGTTCCTCTCATTATCCACAATATCGGTGCAGGTACTCAAGAAGAAGACGATTTATTCACCTATACCTTGACCGGGCACTACAGGCCCAAACTGTAACTCACATTTACCCGGTAAAATAGTGATTAATCTTGACACGCTCCCACCTCTGAGCTAGAATCGCACCCGATTTATCATGATTCTTCCCATCACACAATACGGCAATCCGGTTCTGAGAGTTAAGTGCGAGCCCGTAACCCCCGAGCAAATTGACGACAAGTTTCGTACACTTGTTGCCGATATGATTGAGACTACTCATGAGGCTAACGGTATCGGCTTGGCAGCCCCGCAAATCGGGCGTAACATTCAACTGGTTGTCATAGATATACCGGAAGATGAGGAAGAAGAAGGAGAGCAACCTGAAATGGCTATTGTTAACGGCGAGGAGCGCCCTATCAGCACTCTTATGCCGCTTGTTTTCATCAACCCCACCATTGAGCCGTACGGTAAACAATACCTCTTTACGGAAGGTTGCTTGAGTGTGCGCAACATTCGTGCCAATGTTGCCCGCCCCGACCGTGTTAAAGCGTCACTTCCCCAGCTCGATGGCTCTGTGCTCGAAATCGATTGCGGCGGCTTGCTTGCGCGTTGCCTCCAGCACGAGTGTGATCACCTCAACGGATTCCTCTTTGTTGACCGTGTTTCCTCTGCGGCTAAGCTCACACTCACCAAAAAGCTGAAGAAACTCGCTCAAGGATACTGATTTTGGCCCTTATTTTATGCCTTGGTAGACTTTTTATAAAAAAAAGTTAGCGCAGACTAATATTTCTTCTTGCTATTTCCTATTTTTCATGTATAATTTCCACCAACAAGAGTTAGCCTAATCTAATTTCAACAAAAAAAATAGAAAGGAAACCAAAAGATGGAAACAATAATCAGTAATATCGTAGCACGAGAGGTACTTGATTCACGCGGCAACCCGACAGTAGAAGCAGAAGTATGGTTGAAAAACGGGATAAGTGGTATGGCATCGGTGCCCAGTGGAGCCTCCACAGGGGAGCATGAAGCATGCGAGCTGAGAGACGGGGATAAGAATCGCTACCGAGGAAAAGGTGTACAAAAAGCAGTGAACTATGCCAACACAGAACTGGCCGCAGCCTTGCGAGGCATGGATGCCACGGAACAAATTGCCGTGGATGCCAAGATGAGAGAGGTTGACGGCACAGCCAACAAGTCACGCGTGGGAGCCAATGCCGTGCTGGCCATTTCTCTGGCAACGGCACGTGCAGCTGCTCAGGCTACGGGACAGCCGCTGTACCGTTACTTGGGAGGCCCGAATGCCCACGTGCTACCCGTGCCGATGATGAATGTGCTGAATGCAGGGGCTCACTCTGATGCACCGATTGATTTTCAGGAGTTCATGATTATCCCCAAGGGGTTACCGACATACCGTGAGGCATTACGCTGCGGGGCTGAGGTATTTCATGCATTGGGAGCCGTATTGCGCAAATCAGGGTTGAGCACAGCAGTGGGAGACGAAGGTGGCTATGCTCCGAACCTGAGAAGCGCCGATGCCGCCTTAGATGCCATCGTAGCAGCGGTATCAGATGCAGGCTATGAACCCGGCAAAGACGTGTTCATTGCGTTGGATGTAGCTTCCTCTGAGTTTTATGATGCAGATAGCGGGCTGTATGTATTTAAAAAGAGCACCGGAGATAAACTGACGGCCTCTGAACTGACCGCTTACTACACAGACCTCATCAAGAGATATCCCATTATCTCCATTGAGGATGGTTGCGCCGAAAATGACTGGAGCGGATGGAAACATCTGACAGATACCATCGGCCACAGCTGCCAGTTGGTGGGCGATGACCTCTTTGTCACCAACACGGATTTCCTCCGCCGCGGTATCGAGCAAGGTGTCGCTAACTCCATTCTGGTCAAGCTCAACCAAATCGGTTCGCTCAGTGAGACATTTGAGGCCGTACGCCTTGCCACCACCAACGCATACACAGCAGTTATTTCACACCGAAGCGGTGAAACGGAAGACTCCTTCATTGCAGATTTGGCGGTTGCCACCAATGCCGGACAAATCAAAACAGGCTCACTCTCACGAGCCGATCGCTTAGCAAAATATAATCGATTGCTGCGTATAGAAGAACAGCTCGGCAGTGCTGCCGTATACGGCGCTTAAACACTGCTCAATTCAATTAAGATTCTGATGTATCGGGCTCATACCATACATCAGAATCTTTTTTTTATATCATTAGGAGAGCGCAAAAAACAATGCGGGGGAGTTACCTCAAAAGTAACACCCCCGCAGGAAAAAGCTTGGATTGATATCAATAGCTGCGAGCCCACAGCACACGGCGCGTTGTAGGACGCCCGGTAAGAATACACGGGGCTTCAGGGCCTACCCCCATCTCACCATGCGGAATGCAGCGAATGGAGATACGCAAGCTCTTGCCGAGCTCCTCTTCTTCCTCGGGAGAGCCATCCCACGGGCAAAGCAACCAGTCGGCATCCGTACCACCGGCAAAGTTTGCCTTGAGGTCCTCCAAATTATCGCAGGGACGGATATGGCTATCACGGAAGTTGAGCTGACGCTGCAACAAGCTGTTCTGCACATCATCCAACAGAGAAACGGCATTGGCAAGGAACTCTTCCTCAGAAATGAAACTCTTTTCATTGGAAGCTTGATCTCGGCGTGCCAAACAGATAGAACCCTTCTCAAGGTCTCTCGGGCCGATTTCCACACGCAGAGGCACGCCTTTCTTAACCCACTCCCACTTCTTGGTACCACCGTTAAGGTCGCGGGTATCAACCTGCACACGCACAGGCAAGCCGTGGAAGCTCATGGCACTGAGCTTATCGGCAAGCTCTTGGCAGTGGTCAAGAATAGCTTGCTTGGAATCAGCCTTGGGGGTAACAGGGATAATGACAATCTGCTTGGGAGCCACACGCGGCGGGCACACAAGGCCATCGTCATCAGAATGAGCCATAATAAGCGTACCAATCATGCGGGTAGATACACCCCATGAAGTGGTCCAAGCAAACTGACGCTCATTGTTACGCCCGGCAAATGAAATATTCTGAGCCTTGGCGAAGTTTTGACCAAGGAAGTGTGAGGTACCGGCCTGAATAGCCTTGCGGTCCTGCACCATGGCTTCTACCGTAAAGGTGCGCACGGCACCGGGGAAACGCTCATGGGCGGTTTTCTCACCGGGGATGGAGGGCACGGCAAGAACATCACGCTGGAAGTCCTCGTATACCTTGTGCATAACGGCAGTCTCCTCTTCGGCCTCCTCGCGTGTTTCATGTGCGGTGTGGCCCTCTTGCCACAAGAACTCTGCCGTACGCAGGAAAATACGCGGACGCATCTCCCAACGCATCACATTGCACCACTGATTCACTTTGAAGGGGAGATCACGGTAGCTCTCTAACCAGCGGGAGAAAGCCGCACCGATTACGGTCTCAGAGGTGGGACGAATCACATACTTATCCGTCAGCTCACCGGAAGGAATCATTTTAGTCTTACCGGTTTCAGGGTCTTTTACAGCCTCCAAACGGTGGTGAGTTACCACGGCACATTCAGTAGCAAAGCCCTCGGCATGCTCAGCCTCTTTTTCAAGGTAAGAAACGGGAATGAGCATGGGGAAATAAGCATTGGTATGCCCGGTACGCTTGAACTCAGCATCCATTTGTTGCTGAATGAGCTCCCAAATAGCGTAGCCCCAAGGTTTAATAACCATACAACCGCGCACCTCAGAGTTTTCTGCGAGGTCGGCGGCTTTGATAACTTGCTGATACCACTCGGGGAAATCTTCCGCGCGGGTGGGTGAAATTGCGTTCTGTTGTGCCATACGGGTGGAGATTCTAATGTATTATGAAAAAAAGTCAATACCTTTTCAATACGGCGAGTGTTTCAAGCCATGGTAATTGATAAAAATAAGGAAAAGAAGAATGAAAAACATGGCATAAAACCCAAGTGCAAAGAATACGAGCGCCAGTATTCCCCCCACTGCCATGCAAACGGTATGCAGCTTGCGAGGCGCATTCAGCAAGTGATACAGCACAACCCCTCCATCCAGAGGAAAAATGGGCAATAGATTCAACAATGACCACCATACGGCTACCTGCACCACATAGGTGCAGAACAAGACAATCATAGGCGGACAAAACTCAAACATAGAGGCAGGCACTATGCCACATACCAACGCAACCATGCGCAGTGCCGCACCATCCGCATCACCATACGAAAAAATCATCCACACCAACACCGGAAAAGCCAGAGCCATAGACGCAATGGGGCCGGACAACGCAGTAAGAATCAACTGAAAACGCGTAAAATTACACACATTATTAGTGCAAGAACCGCCCAACCAAGCCATATCAACCACCGGTCGGCAACCGCCCAACCAGCGACCGGCAAGAGCATGCCCCATTTCATGAGCAAAAATGCATAAAAAACCGGCAACCACAAAAAGAGCTATCCCCAAGCCCCCCTGCTCTCCGCGGCAAAGTAAAAACGCCATAAGTGTCAGCGTCACCCATAAAGATGGATGAATCTTAACCTGTACACCGAAGAGAGAAAAATAAATCACAGCGGGTCGATTATACACCTGATTTCCCCTTGTTACAAGAGCATTTTCAGAACGGCGCGAAAAAACGAGCTTGAATTATGTTATGAATGTGTTATAAGTATTTCCGACAGATTTTACCGAATCTTTGTATGAGCCGCATCAAACCTTCACACGCGCTTCTTCTGACTGCCGTCATCGGGATAACGGCAGGTTATCTCAGTGCGCCGTCGTTGCTTCCCCTTATGCAACACGGCCTGTATAAGGTTTATGAGCAGGTGGAGCCATCCCCTGTCACCACGACGGAAAATGAACAGGAAGTCACGACACCGGAAACCGTAGCCCCCGCCATACAACCGACGCCGAGTATCACGGCAACAGATGAGGGAGATACCCCACCGACCGTTGATGATGATGCGCTGGCCGATGATACAGAGATAGCCGATTTCCCCTCCCTTGAGAGAGAGGTAGAGGATGATGACCCAACGGGAGAGAATACCACACCTAACAGTATCACGAAGTATCAACCTCGCGTCCCCATTGCCAATGAAGCAGACAAACCTTTCCGCGAGCAAACATTCACCGGAAAAGGTGCCACCACTGCGTGGAACTCTCCCAAAACGCTTAAACGCAATTTGGGAGCAAAGGTGAGAGCACGATTGAAAGGTACGAGCCAACAAGATGTAGAAAACTTATTGCTTGATCCCGAGGTGCGACTCATGCTGACCCAATGGGAGCTGCTGAACCGCTCCAACTTAGATGACTTAGAGAAAGTCATGCGCAATGCGAAATCAAGAGACGCTCTCACACCGCTCTTGAATGACTTGGAGTGGATAAGTGGTTTTGTCTATGACGGAGAGCTGCAAAATGCGGAAATTGCATTGGCCATGGTGGCCCATTTTCGCCAAGTAGATCCCAACATGGACAAGGCTGTGACCCATGAGGGGATAACGCCCTGTCCCTTACTGAAACGCCGCGTGGCCGGAGCCGTGGCAGCAGAGTTTGCCCGCCAAGGTTGGTACGGCGAAGAAAAAGAACTGACCCGAGAAGAGTTGGCAGAGATGAAGAAATTGGGGTATTTCATGCCGACTCTTCCCGGAGCGCGCAGCCGCGGGCGCAATAAACAAGACGTGTACCGAGCGGCTCGCGAACGCTACCTTTATTTTGCCGAAAGTATCGACCAAGGCTCCTTGCACTCCAAGTTCTGGCAATTACCGGACTGGCAATTGCGCTATGTATGCGGTTGGAAAGGCAACAGCCCGTTCGGCACGGCTTCTACCATGCGCTGGTTAAGAGATAACTGTGCCGCACCGGCATCAGCCTATGTAAGTATGTGCTCACAGGTTCCGTATCTGCCTACCAACGTGTACGGAGACTCCATTCACAGCGAATGGTACTACCAACCTTTTGATGTGCTTTATCCCGGCAACTTTGCAAAAGAAACACGAGATGTAGGTGCAGTATGTGGTGGGTTATCACACTTCGGGGCATCATCCGCCTGCGCCAATGGTGTGCCGGCCATTACCATGGGCGAACCCGGACACTGTGCGTATGCCGTGTATTTTGATGGCTCCTGGCACCCGGCAAACTCCCTGAACCCGGAGGAGCGCCGCAGTCCGCATTGGAGTATATGGGGTGAATACACATGGAGTGCCCTACAAATGCAAGAGGACATGTACAGCAATGGCGCCATTACCCGAGACGCCCAAATGGCCATCAGCTTGGCATCTATTCTGGCAGACCAACGCAACCCCGTTCATGCATTACCGGTATACGAACTGGCAGTGCAAATGCAACCGCTCTATAAACCGGTGTGGAGTCTGTACATGGAAGCCGCCGGTAAATCACTGGGGCGTCGCCCGCGCCGCTGGCTGGGAGTCAATGAGTTTGTATGCAGCACCATTGCACCTCAGCAGTCAAAATCATGCGCACTGTTATTGCAAGAGAAAGTGTACCCCGGTATGCTTAAAGCCCTGCGCTCCCCCAAACAGAAATTAGCGGCTTTTGAAAGCTATTTCAACAACTTGTCCACAGCCGAAAAAGAGCAGTGGAATTACCGAGCCCTGCTGAGCATGCAATATGACTCACTCGGCAAAGCGTTGGCCCACAAAGAACGCTACATGCAAATGCTGGTAGATACGGTGGCAAAAAATCCGGATTTCGGACCGTGGATGGCATGGGCCGTCATTGCAGCACATGCAGAAAACAAGAGTTTCTACAAAAAGGTTGTAGCTATGGCTCATGATGCGGTAGCGCGTCACCCCGAAGCGAAAGATGGCATCAGCAGTGGTATAATTCGTGGAGCCGAGGAAATCGGGGATATTGAGTTAGCCAATCTGTGGAGTACCTCTTATCTCAATTCCGGCACGAACATGCCGTCATTCGAACCGCTGGGGGGCAATCTGATATCAGCCGGAGGTTTGGTCAAATTAGGGTCTTACGCAGACGACCAAAACTTGGTTCTCTACCATGCCGCGGCTCTTACAGAAAAGGGCGGAAGCATCAGCTCTGAACCGAACACAGCAGCACACGTCACCGTAGAGCTGCCTAAGAGAGAAAATATAGGCGGCATGGTACTGGTTGGACGAGGGGCACTCTCTCGCCGCGGATATCTTGTGGTAGAAATTTCGACCGACGGCAAAACGTGGAAACACTTGGTTGAACTCTCCCGAGAAGAATGCGGCAAAGAGATAGTACGCCTTAATCTCAAACAAAACCACCCGCCCGCCAAATTTGTCCGTATTACTGATAACGCAATTTCCGGCGAAGCTCAAATTGACCTGAAAGCCATTCTCGTATATGACAATAAGAAAGCTAAGTAATCTTATAGCCTGCTTGAGCATGGTGTTTTCAAGCCATGCGGCACAACGGGCAGAAACCTATCAAAATGCGCTGAACATGGCCGGTAGCGATGGGGTGATAGCCTATTGCTACGGACCGGACTGGAACAGGCGCAGCGTAATGCTGCTCAATTCATTCTGGAAATCTGAAAAGTTGTCAGAAGCCGCAGGAGACGCCATATTGGTAGCCGTGCCATTCTACGAAGATAAGCATAGTGCCGAAGCCTCACGGCACTCACACATAGGCAGCGGTATGCCGAATCCGGCATTTTCCGTATGCCCGACAGTCATGTTCTTTGACAAGAACGGGCGCATGTATGCCTCCATGCAAGGCAACGACTACTTAGGGACTGACGCGGCCTGCACGGAAGGCGTTAAAAATGTTCAGAAGTATTTGCAAGCACTGCGCACTCAGCAGCAGTTAATGGCAAAAGCGGATAGCGCACAGGGAGAAGAAAAAGCTAAAATACTGGCACAAGTTGCCGAGTTGCCCATCAAATCCCCCGATGGCTTATTACAGCAAATCAAAGAGGCGGATCCGAAAGACAAGCTGGGATATGCTCGCAGACTTGAATTCAATGCAAGAGCGTTCATGTATGACCAGCTGGATACGAAAGACGGTTTCCTGCACCCCGATTTTGAACCGGATTACACCAAGATGATGAAAGACTGTGAAGCCGTGTTTCGGGATGATGCACTGCGCAGCAGAGACCGTCAGGCGGTATACAATCTCTACATCGGTCAATCCCGCAGAGAGCACATACAAGGAAACCGTCTCAAGGGTCTCATACGCAAAGTCAATAAACTTGACCCCGATACGGATTACGGCCAGCTCTCCCCCACGCTCATGAACTTGTGGGGTAGCCTTAAACACAAAACTACTCCCGAAGAACGAAGAGCGGAGCGAAATAAGAAAAAAACGAAAGAGAAGGAAAAGCGTGAGAAAAAACGCCAGGAACGCCACATTGAAGTCAACTGATACCATCCATTATCACCATGCCGGCACTCATCATTAATGTAAACAATGAAAAAAAGGGAGCTATATTAGAAGCTACCCCGGGCAAGGTTGTCATTATAGGGCGAGATGAAGAATGCGATGTGGCCTTGCCTGAAGCGGTAGGATTATCCCGCCAGCATTGCAGCATCACCTATACGGAAGAGGGATTTAAACTGAAAGACTTGGGCTCCACCAACGGGACCTATGCAGATGCGGTTAAAGTTGAAAAAGAAACAATACTGAAAGAAGGTGTTAAATACACCATAGGCAATGCCGACTTTCATGTTATGGGACTGGGCTTGGTCAACCTGTTAAAGAAGGAAACCAAACAAGAACAACCGGCTGAGCCCGAAGATAAAAAGAAGGACGACAAACCGACAGCACCGAAACCTACGCCGCAAGAAAAAGAAGCACCTGCGCCCCGGCTCAAAAGCAAAACAAAAGGTTCCGTTGCTCGATGGAAAGCGAGGATGGCTCTTTTGAAAAAGCTCTCACCGGTTACAAAAGATGTCAGCAACAGCTCCGTGCATATTATTGAAATCCTACTGGTGCTGGTAATTACCTTTTACGGGGGCTTGGCTCTGTACAATTTCCTTCACGGCGGGTCACTCTTGCCGCCCTTTATCGATTAAGTGCACGTAATCTCGATAAAACTCTGAAAATGGACGCAAAGGGCTTCCCCATGCGCGCTCTGCCATAGCTGCAGCTCGCGGGAAGGCCTTGTAAAATAACAGCTCGGGAGTGTAAATGTACTCCGACCACAAATTACCTTGAATACCGATAACTGTGGAGGAAGAAGGCGGGGTGTATCCGAATACTTTTTCCGTTGAAATAACCGGGGCCGGCATAGACTCCGGCTCCGACGGAGAATCGCTCTGCGGATAATCAAAATAGAAATGGGAATTGGGGCAAAGAATTGTAGGCAAACCTAAGCTCAGCACCTCTTCCGCTTTTTCACCCCGCCAAAGCATGACAATTTGACCGCGCACACCGTGGGTTGCGGCTTCATCCCACGTAATAGCAGGATAACCGTGTTGTTGAAGATAATCTACCAAGGCTTGAACAAAAACGCGTTGTTGTTCGGCAGAGACAAAATGCAAATCCACTTCATCTCCGCCTACGTGAATAGGGGTTCCCTTGGGGAATATCGCCATGAGTTCATCTAACACTCTGTAAGCAAATTCCAATACGCAAGGCTCCTGCACATTCAGAAAATCATAAGAATAAGGCCAATTACCCGTTTTATATGCCGGATGCGCTAAATGAGGATAAGCCTCCAGCGCAGCCGCGAAATGCCCCGGCATGTCCACCTCGGGCACAATCATGATATGGCGAGCTGCCGCATAGGCAATCAGCTCTTTCATATCCTCCTGCGTATAGAAACCTCCGTACAGCTCAGGATAATTCGTACCGAGGCGATTATCATGCCAATTCCAGCCGGATGTATGCAATTTTTTACGCCAAGCTCCCTGCTGCGTCAACAAGGGATAGCTTTTAATTTCTATACGCCAACCGGGGCCATCAGTCAAATGTAAATGAAGACGATTCAATTTAAGCTCGGCCATGCGGTCTAATAACTGCATAACCGTGGCTTTATCAAAGAAATGGCGGGAAACATCCAGATGCAAGCCACGCCATTCATATTCAGGATAATCCTGCACATAAAGGGAATCCGGCAGAGCCTCACCATATTGATGCAGCAACTGCTGCTTGGTCTGCTCTGCATAAAATCTACCGGCATCATCAGCGGCATTACACTGCCACCCCTGTGAAGAGAGAGAAAGCTCGTATGCACCCGTAATCAACGGCAAAGGCTGAGCGGGCGAGGTACCCCCCGTATATTGGGGCAATGGCAACGCAGCATCTGCAACGCAGCACAAACAAGCAACAAGAAGATGATAAACCTTCATGATTTTAATATCTGGGCTAAACGCTTAACCGGCAATCCGATAACATTGTCTAAATCGCCCTGAACCTTTTCTATAATAAGCTCACCGTGCTCTTGTACGGCATAAGCCCCGGCTTTATCATACACATGAACCAAGCTCATGTAATGCAAAATTTGCTCACGCGTCAGGGGGCGAAACGTAACATAGCTTTTCTCGGCAAAGTCACGGCGCGTGCCCCCCGGCATCACCACAGCTACGGCAGTGCACACACAATGTGTACGCCCCTGTAATCGCAACAGCATTGCCACCGCCTCAGCTTCATCGGCAGGCTTACCGAGCGGGGTATCATCAATGAATACAAGGGTATCTGCCCCTATAACGGTTGCTTCCGGAAACTCGGCAGCTACGGCCTCTGCTTTAGCGGAAGCATTACAGGCGCACAGTGTTTCCGGCAATAAAAAGGCATCATGCACTTCCTCCGTATCACGCACCACTACGGTAAACTCCAAACCTTCGCGAGCCATCAACTCACGACGACGCGGGGATTGAGAAGCCAGTATCAGCATGCAGATAACAACTGATTACAGAGAGGAAGGAGACATATTATCCAACACACGGCGGCGCACCTCATCAGGCATTTCATGAATACGCTGAATCGTGGTACCTTGCATTTGCTCTGCCAGTGCACGGCAAGCATCGCGATCCTCACGGGTTTGGAACTCAAGCCCTACCATGGCACGGCCCACATGCTCACCTGAGTATTTGTAATTGAAGTAGCAAAGATTTGCATATTTGCCCATAGCACTCATGAACTCTTGGAAAGCACCGGGACGCTCGGGGAATTCTATCACAAAGAAAGCAGGATGACTGATGTGCACACGGTCATAGGAAATCATGCGGAAAACCACATCATCGTCATTAGTAACATCCTGAGCAGCCAACCCGTGTTCTGCCAAGCCGGCACGAATCTGGTCAAATTGTTCATCTGTACCCAACACTCCGAACACGGGGTATTGAATATCACCACCTATACGGCCATACTGCACATCCATAAGCTGTACACCGGCCGGTATGTGAGAGAGATATTTGAGGATTTGTCCGCGTTTGGTTTCCATGGGGATACGCAAATAGCGCAAACTACGGTTCGTTTCACGCACACCGCCGCGAGCCGCAACCACCCCCAGCTGAGAGAAATCCATATTACCACCGGATAACACAACCAAGCATTTCTCCCCGGGCGAGATATTGCCGGCATCCCAATCTTGCAGCAAGGCTGCTAATCCCATGGCACCGGAGGGCTCCGGAACCACGCGCAAGCTGTTCCAAAGGGCACGGATAGCTTGGCACACTTCATCATTGGTAACGGTTACGAAACCATCCAACAATTCGCGGCACAACTCAAATGTGTTTTCACCGGCTTTGCGCACAGCGGTGCCATCACAAAACACGTCTACATAAGAAAGCTCTCGGCGCTCACCGCTCTCAACAGCCAGTTTCATAGAGGCTTGATTCACCCCCTCTACCCCGATACACTTACAATGCGGCCAGAACTTTTTGAACCAACATGCAGCACCGGAGGCCAAGCCGCCACCTCCGATTTGAAGATATACTCGATCAAATGGCCCCTGTCCGCTCATCACGACTTCATCGGCCAAAGTACCTTGCCCCCCCATGGTTGCAAGGTCATCGTACGGATGCACAAAGGTAAGATGATTCACCTCTGCAAACTCATGCGCAGCGGCAGAGGCGGCATCATAGGAGTCTCCAATCAATACAATCTCTACATTATCACCACCGTGCATGCGCACAGAGTTCTGCTTAACGGCAGGTGTAGAACGAGGCATGAAAATGTGAGCTTTACAACCGAGACGAGCCGCAGCCAAAGCCACACCTTGGCCATGATTACCGGCACTGGCGGCAACCACACCACCGGCTCGTTGCTCCGGTGAAAGCTTGGCCATGCAGTTATAGGCACCACGCCACTTATAAGCCTTAATGGGCCCGAGGTCCTCTCGCTTAGCGAACACTACGGCATCTACACCGGGTAAGTTCAACCTATTGAGCGGAGTAGACTCACCCACAGCATACACGCGTTGGCGGGCCTGCAAAATTTCTTCAAACAGTAGGTCTTTCATTTGGCTCATAACTTGACGAACCTAATATACCCGTATACGCCACCGATAGCAAGCGTGTATTGCGACACAACTGATGAAAAGAGAAGATTTTCACTCGTTTTACTGACATGAAGTAACCTTGCAGCACTGCTTTTCCCCTGTTAAAATGCCAAGAGATATGAAGAAATTTTTATGTTTAGTGCTTTTGTTGACGGTGCTGTTATCAATGGCAAGAGCCGCAGTACCCCGTGAATGCACTCAAGCCATCATAGGCATTGCAGATGGCTGGAATTCCTCTCAGGTTACGCTTTCCGTTGTAGAAAAAAACGCTAAAGGTCAATGGGTGCGTGTACTGGGGCCCTACCCGGGCAGACTCGGCAAAAACGGCCTTGTTTGGGGGCTCGGGCTCCACACTAACACGCAAGGAGTAACGCTCAAAAAAGAAGGCGATGGACGTTCTCCCGCCGGTGTATTTGCTCTCGGCGGGCTTTGGGTTACACACAAAACACCGGTCAAACACCACAGCGGTATCCCCTACGTCAAAGTAAGCCCCAATGACTTGTGGGTCACAAATACTACTGACGCGCGTTATTACAACCGCCACGTACGCTTGGATCACCCTGCCCGCACGGCTTGGGAACTTAAGGAGCAAATGAGACAAACCGATTATCCCCACAGCATCAAAATGCTCATTTGCCACAACACTCATGAGCGAAAAGGCGGTGTCGTTGTCGGCGGTGGTTCATCCATCTTCTTTCACATCTGGCGTAACGATGGGAAATCCCCCACTGCGGGGTGCACATCTCTGGCCGAAAATCACCTGCGTACTATCATAGCCCGCATCAATCCCGCGCGCACCCCTGTTTACATACTCTTGCCGCGTGCAGAGTACGCTCGCCTACGCCAAAACTGGCGCCTGCCGTAAAAAGCCTTCATCATTTAGATCAATCAAAACGCATTGAAATAAGAATAAGGATGTAGGAAGTTATTTCTTTCTACCTTTCCTTATAAGTGCAGCAAAATCATCAGCTAAGCCTTTCATCAGCTCAATGGCAGCAGGAGGCGTAATATGAGTTGCATCACGGCAATATAACACACCGTTTTTGATTCCCAAGTAATTTCCGTTTGCAAAAATCTGTTCTTCCAAGTGAAGGACATCGCAAAACCCTTCTTTTTCCAGCAGATTAAAAAGTTCTATAACATCCTTATAATAGTTATAATAAGCATCTCTTGTTAACACAAACGGAGAACTGGTATCAGATTCATCTAGTTCTCCATTTTTCCGTTTTTCCAGCCAGCGTGCATACGCCACGCCACTGCCATGTATATCTTTATTTAAGTGGAAATAGGGAGAAGGCATAACTAATACCACATTCTTACCCATTTGTTTGATTCGCAAACAAAACTTCTCCAACATTTCTCTATTATCTCCAAATGTTGTTTCAATCTTTTGTAAATTCCAATTGACACGAGGCCCGTCAAAAAGCTTATCCCACAGTTGAGATATAACCACTGTGTGAATCTCGGGGTGTAATTCTAACCAACTGTAGAAAGCGTTAGCCTTTTCGGAAGTCCAATCATACCCCTTAATATTCAAATCAACGTATCTGTCTTCAAACGAGAAAACAATAGTATTTAACTGTATACCCGAAATCGCTTTATCCAAACACACCTCATGCATACCAGAATACAGGTGGTGAGCATTGCTGTCGCCGATAAAAACAAACTCAGGATTACCAATTCCGCCCAAGGCTGATGCATGAGGAACACTTCCAGAAGAGTCATTAAGCATCAATAATTTTATACCACAATGCGGATCTAATAACGCTCTATTAAAACCACCCCACACAGAATCAGGAATTGCAACTTTCGGTATAGAATATGTAGGATATTTAACGTTACTACAAACCGATGGAGCTATTCCTATTTGCTCAGCAGAACAGATGACTGTTCCCACCGCAAATGCACATGACATTGAAATGCATGTAAAAGAAAACTTAAATTTACGTTTTTCTACTACAAACCAAAACAACCATCCTATGACCAAAGAGAAGCAAAATAATAAAATTCCAGTATACTTATCCGGAAACGCTTTCTCCCACAGTTTATAGATTGCAATAATGGGAAAATGAACTAAATACAATGAAAAAGATATTGTACCAACCAACTGCACACAGCGATTTGCTAAAAGCTTACTAATCAAACCATTTGAGCCATATCGCAACACCAATATAGTTCCCAACACCACCACAATGGAGTTCCAATAATTTATCACACAACTCTGGCAACCAATTACTAATATAATCAGCAAACCAAGAAGAGATAATAAAGCATTCATACTTTCATTTCTCATTCGAGGCAAATAGAAGACCAAACCACCGGCCAATATCTGCCACAAACGACCAAATGTGTCATAGTATGATGGTGCTTTTATTTGTTCCCATACAGGAAAGCTTAATTGTTCCAATATAGTCTTAATATCATATGAAGACCAATAAGTAAAAGACACTAGAGCGATTATCACCACTAGGCATATGCCCAAGGCTCTATTTTTGTCTACACTTTTCAATGAAAACAACTTACACCCTAAAGCCCATATTACATATACCTGTATAATAATAGATAAATACCATGTATGTAATAGAGGATTCATATTAGCCCCGGCACTGAAATAATCGGAATATTCGTAATCATAATAATAATTAGACACTCCGCACAAAGAATACAAAACAGACTTACCTAAAATGTTGGTTTCACCATCTCCAAACAACAAAGGGAAACTCAAAATACTTACAATAAAGAGAATCCACACATAAGGAGGCATAATCCGCAAAATCTTTTTGCGGATAAAGGAAACAAATGAAAACGCTTCATCTCTTTTGTACCCATAAAATAATAGATAGCCGCTGATTACAAAAAAAACCTCTACCCCTAAAAAGCCTTGAGTAAGCTTGTGGGGGAATATATGAAACAGAACAATCATCATGATGGCCACGCAACGCAGGCCATTAATGTGGGGTAAAAAACTCTTTTTACTTTCAGAAGACATAAATCACACTACAAAAAAGAAATACTCACCTCAAAAAAGGCTTTATATTCATACAGCTAACAAATTAATCGTATGAAACTCATACCAACGGCAATGGGAAGCCTCTCAGCTCGGATAATCGGCGCAGGACTTCCTCAATCACATTGTCGGGGCATGAAGCCCCGGCAGTGATGCCAATACGCCAAACTCTATCAGGGTCAGCAACTTCACCGGGCAACTGCACGGTACGTTCCTCACGAGCAGAAAGATCATACGCCTTGATTTCATGCAGATTAAGCAAGCAATCAGCAGATTTCACAAAGAACGTGGGTAAACGGCGTGCAGCAATATGAGCCAAATGAGTTGTATTGGAGCTGTTGTACCCGCCAATGATAAACATAGCATCAAGCGGTTTTTCCAGCAGCTCAAAAAGGGCATTTTGGCGGTCTTGAGTCGCCCCGCAAATGGTATCGAACACATGGAAACGGGCGTCATCGCCATCTCGCTCAACTACCGCGGCACGCAACATCTGTTGAATATGGGCAGTCTCACTCTTGAGCATCGTTGTTTGATTAGCCATGCCTATTTCCTGCAAGTGTATATCGGGATCAAACCCGGGTGAACATGCTGAGGCAAAATGAGCCATAAACTCCTCTCGATTTCCCTTACCCGACAAATAATCAACCAACATACGGGCCTCAGCCTCAGAGAAAATGACCAAGTAATTTCCCAAGCCATCATCCCCCATGCTGTGAGAGGCAGTAGCCATACTCTCCTCATGCTTGGCCTTACCGTGAATAATACTGGTGATACCGGCGCGAGCATAAGAGCGCACACGCGTCCACACCTTCATCACATTACCGCAAGTAGAGTCAACCAATTGCACTCCTTTATCCTCAAGCTTTTTACGCAATTTCACCGGCACGCCAAAAGCAGGTATGATAACCACATCCTCCTCAATCAACGCATCATAAGCAGGGTCATCGGTACGGAACGGCAGATGCAGTAAGCCCATAGCATCCAAGCGTGCATTCACTACGGGATTGTGAATAATCTCACCGATAAGCCATATACGTTTACCGGCAAACATATCACACGCAGCATGAGCAATCTCAATAGCGCGCTTCACGCCGTCACAAAAACCGAACGAAGAAGCCAAAAAAACCTCGGTATTGCCGCAGACAAGTACATCATTATTCTCGCGAATATGCTGAACCAAGGGACTCTTATAGCGGTCTACCTGAGCACGAATACGCTCCAACACATCGCGACGACGCACATTAACGGGCTTTTTTACTTGCATGAGAATATTGTGACGATTCTTAGCCCGACTGTCAAGAAAAATGCCCGGAACAGCCATACTTAACGCTTGATTTAACCGTTTTATCATAGTACAATGGGGGGCATGAAGAAACAGCTCCTTATTGCCATGGCCGCAATAACCGCCGCATCTGTTATGCCGGTTGCACTTGCTCAGAGCCCCGACATCTCTCATGAAGACCGTGATGTGGTACGCGTGATGCGCCACCCCGACGGCTCTCGCTCCGTATACAAGCGCCAAGCCGGGTGGAAAGGTATGCGCTGCGCAACCTACGCCTCCAACGGGAAATTAGCAGCCATCAACGACTATACAGAGGGCAAATACGGGCAGCTGATCGGCTGTACCATTTACGATGGGAACCGCCAACCCATTTACAAGGTAGCGTACGGCTATGACCGCCAGGCCCGTCTGGTGGAAGAACGCATGTATTCCGTTCATGATGAAAAGCTTGTTCAGCGAGTCATTTACCGATACAATGCAGATGGAGAGCGAGCCAAGCCCTTGATTGTATCTCTTAACAACGGCGCAGTAGGCATAGCACCCACCATGAATGCCGATGTAGAAAACGCCCACCGCAACCTGCCCCGCGGTGGTCAACGCTGATAAACACACAAACACACAGATATGGAAACATTCTCTTGGCAAGACCGCGACGAAGACGGCAACAAAGTCATTTACGAAGCAAGCCACTTCGGTGGTTGGTGGCAATTAACCTGCACCCCCAAGGTGGGCCGCTCCATGAAAGATGAAGTAGTCCCCACCCCGGCCGACTTTACCGAGGACCACTGGCGCACCCTGCGTGACCTTTTGTGGCGCAAATACCAACGCCGCCGCGTCTCATGGGATTTGGTAGAGCATATTGACGACATATTAGCAGGCAAAGCCACTAATGAACGCCGAGACCAACGCAAAAAATGATGACAGACGATGAAATGAAACACTGCCGCGAACCTCAGCGGCAGTTGGAGCGAGCCATTGCCGTCATGCACAGACTGCGCGCTCCCGGAGGCTGCCCGTGGGATGCTGAGCAAACACATGAAAGTTTAATACCAAACCTTCTGGAGGAAGCATACGAGTGTATTGATGCCATACGTGCCAATGACCAACCGCATATGCGAGAGGAGCTGGGAGACGTACTGTTACAGGTACTCTTTCATGCCGAGCTTGCTGCAGAGGCCAAGCAAGATGCATTTGATATCAACGATATAGCCTGCGAGCTCAGCGACAAACTGGTACGCCGCCACCCCCACGTATTCGGCACGTCGGATGTTCAAGATACGGAAGGTGTACTTAATCAATGGGATGCCATTAAACGTAAGGAGCAATCCATTGAAGATAAACCATATCTCAAAAACTGCGGAAACGGGCTCCCCTCTCTGCTGAAAGCAGCCAAAATTACCAAAAAGGTAGCAAAAGTAGGCTTCGACTGGCCTGACCATGCCGGTGTTGTAGAAAAAATACGCGAAGAAACAGATGAAGTTGCCGCTACCTTAGATTTGCCCGACACTGCCCCACAAGTAGAAGAAGAGCTTGGAGATTTACTATTCTGCACGGTGAATCTGTGCCGCCGCCGCGGCATTGATCCCGAGGTAGCATTGGATGCAGCCAACCGCAAATTTGAGCGCCGATTCAACATGCTGGAGAAGGATCTGAAAGCACAGGGAATTTCTCTGCAAGATGCCTCAACAGAACAAATGGAGGCAGCATGGCAACGCGCCAAACAGCAAGAAAACAAGTGATTCTGTACCGTTTGCCATGAAATCCGTATTCACGAAATCGTTGATTCTGTGCGGACTGATTCTGTTACAGGCATGCTCCGTATTTATGCAACGCACCGTAACAGAGGAATCCACCAATGCCACGAAAGATTTGCCGCAGGATATGGCAGGATTCATGGGAAACACCCTGTTACCCGGGGCCAATAATCCGGATGCCATCAACATGAAGGTGACCTCAGAGGCAGACCTTAAAAAAGTAGAAGGCAGCACCGATGAGGACGAAATCATTTGGACAGACCCGGACAATCTCAATGAATCCATGGCAGAACTCAACGCCGTTTTCGAGAAAAAACGCCAAGGCAACGGGTGGCTCAACAACTACGGGCAAGCCCTCAAGCTCTCCCGCCGCCAAGGATTGCCACTCATCATTTGGTTTCATGACTCCATTACCAGCCCCAAAAGTAAAGAGTTGGGGCGCACTCTGCTTGAGACACAAAAGTTTGACACCTATTGTGAAGGACGCGTCATACGCATGAAGATTGACTCCGGTGCCGCCATTGACGACAGCCCCGGTAAATCTACCCGATACAGCCTCAGCTCCATTAATCGGCTTGCCAACAAATACGGAATAGACCGCCGCCCGGGTATTGTGGTTATATCCCCCTATGGCGGTAAGGTAACAGCACGTATCAACGGCATGAGCGATTATCTCTACGATGTACACGCCGAAATTGAAGCAGGCGTAGAAAAGGCTGAGGCCGATTACCGAGCCCACCAAAAAGAACTTAAAACCAAGGGCTATCGCGAGTGGACAGAGCGCCGTGGCAAAGCCACCATCTTCGCAAAACTCATGCGTTTCGACGAGAAAAACAACTATGTCTACCTCAAAGAACCGGGTGGCAAAGTTACCAAAACAAGGCTTGAGAGCTTCTCCAAAGAAGACATCTCCTATCTGGACTCTATTTCTCAAGACGCCTCTACTCGCTGAGAACAAGCCATGAACAAATCCGACGCCACAAAAGCCGTTATCATGCGGGCAGCCATTACCCAATTTACCCGCTTGGGGTATGAGGGCGCCGCCGTACGCGATATTGCTAATGAAGCAGGCGTCAACATCGGGCTCATACGCTATCACTTCGGACATAAGGCGGATTTGTACCGAGACACCCTCGCTTACATCTCAGAGCAATACAATGAAGTGTGCTTGACCGCGCTTGAGGAAGCAAGGAACAGTAACAGCCCGGAACAGATTATCTACGCCTGGCTTTCTGCCCCCATCACTCATTGGCAAGACTCCACCGTAGCAACCGGAGAGGAGGTGCTGTGTTTTCTCAACAAAATGGGCTATGAACCACCCGAACTGACGAGAGACGTATACGAGTCTCACTACTCCTATGCCTTACAAGAGTGGCAAGACGCCCTACAAGCGCACTTTCCGGGTATGAATCGGGCAGATTGGTTATGGTGCCTCACTTGCCTGCGCGGCATGTATTTCAATATAGTAGCACACAATGACTTTACACTGTGGAGCTTACCTGCCATCCAAGGCAAAGAATCGGCTATCCGTCGTCTAGCGGCTGATACCGTTGCCTTGCTCAAAACATATATGCCCCGATAAAAAAAGACTCACGCTTCAGGCAGAGTAGCATGCAAAGCATCCCAGCGAGCTTTGGCCTGCAATATTTGCTCTTTGGTCACGGATTTTGACAACTCCCATGTCAGCGGCATGCTCTGTGTAAAATATTTAGGCAAAAGGCGGTCAAAATCTACATCTCCCCCAAAGAATGGGGCACGGTGGTCACGCTGCGGCCACTGCACATCATTCACATGAGCCCCGTACAGATACGGCTTAAGGCCGGCAAGATACTGGTCATGATTCAGCAACAGCAAGTTATGTTTACGTTGAATATGTCCGAAATCATGCCAATAACGAACATGGGGATTATCTGCAAACTCTGCCATCAAATCCGGGAATTCGCATTCTCCCGGCACTTGTTCAAAATGGCTGCGCCCCTCTACCCCCAGCACCAAATTATATTCTTTAGCTTTTTCAGCCAGTTGATAAAGAGCCTCTTTGGCGCGATTCAGATAAATAGGGGCCAACTTCATGCGGCGGCGTACCACCTCTCCTTTCACCTTGGCGTATTCCGCTGTACCCACATAGCCATGGCGAGCCATGCGTTGCAAGGTGCGAGTAGCCTCGTGCCCTTGAAACAGTTCTACCTCCCCCATGTGCAACACCACATACTTAGCCTCCAAACGAGCTGCAGCCTGCAATGTCTCTAGACTCAACCTCATGGCACGCTCACGCACCTCGGAGCGGTGAGATGTGAATCTGAAAGCATCCGGAGCATCCCCCTGAATATCAATCGGAGCCGGACAAAAATTATGCACACCGGCTACGCGAATCCGTTTCTCTTCAACAGCCGTAATAAGTCCGGGTAACTTAGAGAGAGGCAAGCCGTGAGAGGCCTCAATATACTCAAAGCCCAGCTCGCGGATTTCATCGCACATAGGGCCTCCCTCATTGTGGCGGGAGCTGTTCCAGCATGTAGAAAAAACGTTCACGGCAAGAGCATACTATCGGTTGGCAATGAAAGCAAGCGTTTTATCTGTACGCAACAAGTCAGATTTCGGGCCCTTTGATAATAACAGTATCATCCACCACACGTATGGCCCCCTCTGCAGGCCACACAGGCATTTGCAATAAATGTTCTCTGTGGCGGCTGCGGTACAGCCGGGCACTTGTGGCCCCCTCCATATACAGCAGCGCAGGATAATCACCGCTGAAATCCACATAACCATTTTTCTCCCAATTATGTGAGGCGGGATAATAAAGAATACACCCTTTGCGCAGGGGGATACCATTCTGCACAGCAACGCGCACTCCATCGGTTTCAGTATGATGCAACCGCAGCAAACGTTCCTCAAAAGAGGCTTGCATCTTGCCGGCATGCCGTGATACCAAGGCCGAGGCTTGAACCACACAGACAACAAGCACAGCACCACCCACATAACGCCACACAACAGACCATTTAATCAAGGGAATGGCTATTACCCAAAAAGCAGCCATCACCAAGGGTTGCGCCAACTTAGTATGAGGGTAACAGGGCCACGTCTCGCCTATAACCATATACATGGCAAACGGAGATAACCAAAGCAACACCAATAACGACAAGGCCAACACTTGACGTGAACGCCCCTGCACCTTGCGAACCGTATATACGGCAAGCAAAATCAACGGCACCGTAGCAGACGCATAAAACAACTCTCCATCATAAGATAAGGGTACCATGGCATGCTCTGCCATAATACGCAACATGCGCCCCACATACAAATACCACTCAGCACTGAATAACTGCTCCCTGTAATTCAATCGTTCGGCATACTCCTGACAAAACGCGAGGGCATCTGCATCTACAGGGACAAACAGCTGTACAGGCAATTTGATAAGATACCACCCAACCACCGCAGCAAAACTGACTCCAACGGTAACAAGCCCCTTACGCACCACACGCAAAGACTCACCGAGAATCAAGCGTTTGAGCATCAACAGGAGCATCAACACAAAAAAATTAAGCACCAAACACTGATATACAGCAACGGCAAAAGTTACCGCAGCAGCCGCAAGCAACAACCGACGGAGCCCCCCGCGCTCCACTAACATAACAGCCCATGTTACCGCTAACAATCCGAACGCTGTAGCATCACACAAAAAGAAGTAATCCATCTGATAGGCAAACTGTATCTGTACCATGTACAGTAAGCCATACAACAATTGCAGCCCCGGTGTCTCAAGTTTCAACAAACGTGTTTGCAACACCAAAGAAACAGTCAGCAACACACCGGCCAACAAGCCGGAGGTCCACACGGCACAGCCCATACCGAATACGCACCGCCACAATACTAACCCCCAACGCCCATTGGCAACATAGGTATCCAATGCTCCACCGGAAAAATCCAATGTTTCATCCCAATGATACCCACCACGCACCAACATGGCACCGTATATCAGCAGAAAAATGAGAATATAAATACACCAAACCCACACATTTCTGCCGGGGGAAGCCTGCACACGCTGCATCAGCGTAGATACGGTTTGCTTACAATTCATCTTAACGATACGGCTGTTATTGTCTGCGTACGCAGTGCACCATAACATACGCTACTATGATTGTCAATAGCTGAGAAAAGCGTCCGCAATCACGGAAAAGGCCCTTTCGCGTTTTAGCTCTCATTTTTTTACACAGATTGGCATGAATACTGAGAAATCTCATTGACTTAAGGGGGGGATTTGTGCATAATATAAGAGCAACAGCATACGTGCATATTATGTCCTTCCATATTCAGAATGTAGAAATCGGCGGCAAGGCTCCGTTTTACCTGCTCGGGCCCTGCTCTTTAGAGAATGAAGAATTTGCTTGGCAGATGGCTCGCAGCATTAAAGAAATCTGCACAAAGCTGGGTGTTCCTTTCATCTTCAAAGCTTCTTACGACAAAGCGAACCGCACCAGCGTTAAGAGCTTCCGCGGGCTGGGTATTCAAGAGGGCTGCCGCATCCTCTCCGAAATCGGTAAAGAACTGCAAATTCCCGTAGTAACAGATGTACACACTGAGGAGCAGGCCGAATACGCTGCTCAGTACATTGACTTGCTGCAAATTCCCGCTTTCCTTTGCCGCCAGAGCGACCTGCTTGAGGCATGCGCCAAGACCGGCCGCCCCGTCAACATCAAGAAAGGCCAGTTCTTGGCCCCTTGGGACTGCAAGAACATCTGTGAAAAGATGCAGGCTTTCGGCTGCGATAAATACATGCTCTGTGAGCGCGGCACCACATTCGGCTACAATAATTTGGTGGTAGACATGCGCGGCATGTACTGGATGCGCCAGTTCGGCTGCCCCGTAGTATTTGATGCCACTCACTCCGTGCAGCGTCCCGGTGGTCTGGGTGGTGCAACCGGTGGCGACCGAGACCTTGCCCCCGTACTGGCCAATGCTGCTATGGCAACCGGCATTGACGGCGTGTTCATGGAGGTACACAGCGACCCCGACAACGCCATGAGTGATGGCCCCAACCAGGTAAAATTGTCTGATTTGGAGCGCATCATCACCAATATGCAGCTTGTTCGCAACGCCTACGACCAAATGTCGTAAAACATGAAAAGCAAACTCGTCAGCATTGCTCTTTTCTGTGCCCTGAGCGCTTCGCTCGGGGCGCAGTCCACCAACGTCAACCGCGCCGAGGATGAGTTTCCCGGGTTGCAATTATTGCCCCCGGGCAGCGTTGTCAAGGGGCTTTCGCTTCCCCGCTATGAAAACCACCGCGTGGTGGCCCTGTTGCAGGCTGACGAGTTGAAGGTCATTTCTCGCAGAGAAATTGTCTTAACAGCTATTCATGCGGCACTTTATGCAAAAAACGGTGAGATTACCACCGTAGATTGCAAAGAAGCCGGATATGACTTCAAGAAGAAGGCCGTTGTCGCACAAAGCGGGGCTGCCGTAAAGCACCCCAATTTTTCCGCATCGGGCTCAGGCGTTATTTTCAGCACGGCCGGCAGAATGGGTTACATTAAAGGGCCCGTGCGCACGACCATTCGCACCTCTAAGAAAGAAAAATAATAATGAAACTTTCTCTATCGGTCACGGCTATTCTTGCATGCTGCAGCTATGCCGGCGCTCAAGAAAACTGGCTTGATGCCGCTGTACAAGAGCGAGAAGCCACTCTCCGTTTTTTTGCCGAAAACCGCAGAGGTAGCGATGCTGTACTGCAACGGCTCATAGATGAATTACCAACTCCGCCGACGGAGGCTGATACCTCTATGCCCGAGGGTGAACCCGGTGAGACTGTGGCTGTATCGGACAGCGGCATGCTGTTCGATGTACTCCATGCACGCATGGTATACATCCACAACGTCAGAGTCAATGACCCGCGAGTACGCTTGCGTTGTACAGACAGGCTTTATATTCAATTACCGGAAGAGACTCTTGCTAAAGGCGAAGAAGAGGCAAAGGAAGCCGTAACTCCCGGCACTGTTGAGTCTCCTCGCGCAACGGAGGAAGACGAAATCAGCCCTCCCGAAGCACCATTCGGCGGAGGGGCGATAGAAATTGCGGTACACACCGCCATGGTGAATACCGTACTGCACAAAGCTCTGCTCATCGGCAACAGCGGGAGCGATGCATCCATCTCCATTGTACAGGGTGATACCCACATGATATTGCAAGGGGCAAATGATGCCCCGGCACAAGCCTTGATTGATGACAACGGCGATATTTACATAACAGCCGGTGCCATGGATTTGCAATGGAAAGACGACCGCGGTAACCTAAACAAACTCACAAACAGCGGGGGAACTGCCTATTACCGCGCAGCAGACGGCAAATTGCTGCTGACGGGCGAATCTCAGCTTGAAATGGCTGAAGGCAGCATTGCCTGCACGAAAGAAATATGCGTAACTCTCAAACAAGAGCCACGTGAGCATGATGAAGAAGAAAGCATTATGCCGCAGTTCGGCAGTGTACGCATTGTTGGGGTAAACGGAGTCACTGCGCAAGGCAATGTAAGAGCCACACGTGTGGCAAATGCTACCACTCCGTCCGCTGCCGTTACGGGTGAAAATTTGGTATACAATGGCACCACGGGAGAATGCTCTATCAGTGGTGAAAACACCACCTTGCAATACGGAGAAAACACCCTTTCAACCAACGGTTCCATTCAACTTGCCGGCAATGGCGATATTACCTTGCAAGGTGATACCATCGGCGGGCAATATACCCGCCCGGCCGAAGATAAAGATGCCCCCGCCCTGCCCGGCTCATTCTCAACATCCGGCAAAATTCACTTCAACGCTGCAAACGGTATAGTCAGCATACCGAGTGGTATCAACATCAAAGATGAACTTTGTGATTTCAACGTCGGCGGAGCCGTAGAAATCAAATTGGCAGAAAAGCCGGGGTACACTCCCCCCGAGCGCTCGGAAATGGGCATGATTAACACGGCCATCGCCGCATACTCCGAGGTAGAATCCATCAAAGCCACCGGTGGCATAAGCCTGCGCTATGTACAAGGTGCAGAAAAACAAGAGCTCTCCATTACTGCCGACGAGGCAAACATAGACCTCGCAAACGGCTCCGCAGCACTCACCTCTTCCTCCGCAGGCAAAACGCAGGTCACCTACGCAGAGTTCAACCTTACAGCTGAATCCGAGCAAGGTGACACCGCGCTGGTGCTCGACCCCGAGGGTAACTTGAGCATGCATGGCGAAAAGCTTACGGCCACATTACCCACAAACGACGGCCCGGCCACCGTACACTGCACCGATGCCCTGACGCTGGTACGTACAACCGGGCGCTTAGAACTGGGTGCCGGAGCCCGCGTAGAGGCCCCCCAAGGCAGACTCACTGCCAATGGCCCCCTTTATATCACCCTGAGCCAAGGTCCGGAAGACAAGGCCCGCCCCCTTTTGCCACAGTTCCCGCATTTGGTATACAATTACAATGGGCTGCAACAGGCCGATACCGAGCAAGGCGGCACTGTGCAGAGCAAGCAAGCCTCGATGCGATGCTCCGGCAAGATTCATGTTGTCATGAGCCAAACGGCTGGCGACAATTCCCCCATTGCCGGCATTGAATTAGCCACGGCAGAGGGAGATATTGCAGTCACCGGTAAGGACGCAACCGGTCGCATGCTCACTGCATACGGCGACAAACTCAGCATCAACGGTAAAACCGGAGAAAAATGCCTCAGCGGCAGCAAGGTCATCTTGCAGGATAAAGACAACACCCACACCGCATCCGGTGCCGGTGCGGCCATTATCCTTGATAAAAAGAACAACGTACGCGTCACCGGCGCCAAGCAGAGCACATCTGCCTCCAACCTCCGCAATCAAATCGAAAAACAGCAGAAATCTAAAAAATAATTATGGAAAACAGCGGACTTCTTCTCAAAGCTCAAGGCCTTTGCAAAACCTACGGCGAACGCAAGGTTGTTGACAACGTATGCTTGGAAATCGGCGCCGGCGAAATCGTAGGCCTGCTCGGTCCCAACGGTGCCGGCAAAACAACATCGTTCTACATGGTAGCCGGTTTGGTACGTCCTGATACCGGCAGCGTCATGTTCACCGGGAAAGACGTCTCCGGGCTTCCCATGCATATCCGTGCCCGCTTGGGTATGGGCTATCTGCCGCAGGAAGAATCCATCTTCCGCAAGCTGACGGTAGAAGAAAATCTCATGGCTATTCTGGAGACCCGAGCCGACCTCTCCCGCAAGGAAAAGAAAGACAAGATGATGGAGCTGCTGGAGCGATTCCACATCACCAAGCTCCAAAAGAGCCACGCCATTCAACTCTCCGGCGGTGAAAAACGCCGCTTGACCATTGCTCGTGCTCTGGCCAGCAACCCCAAGTTACTCATGCTTGATGAGCCCTTTGCCGGTGTAGACCCCATCGCCGTGCAAGATATTCAGAACATCGTGGCCTCTCTGCGAGAGACAGATGGGCTCTCCATTCTCATTACCGACCACAACGTGCGTGAAACCCTCGGCATTGTGGACCGCGCCTACATTCTCTTTGAGGGCAAGGTGATTAAAGAAGGCAATGCAGAGGAAATTGCCAACGACCCCAAGACCCGCAAGATTTATCTGGGCGAGGACTTCAAAATGTAAGCTCACTCCATTTTTCATCAACAGGGCTGAGGCGTTGCTGCTTCGGCCCTGTTTTTTGTAACATACGAGAACTAGCCTATTTCCCCCGTACACGAGAGAACTTGATACAAGAAGAGCCCCGAAGCTAACGCACCGAGGCTCTTTTTTATTTGAATATAACGCAGCGAGCAATATTATTCACCATCGCCGCCGTCATCCCCGCAATCGGCATCATCGGCAACATCGTTGTCGGCGGCATCATCAGCTGCAGCCATGCCTTTACGGGCGGCAAGATACGTAGCAAGCCCCACAATGAAAAGCACGGCGCACACGCCGGTTGCTCCTACCTTGTCGGCTAAATCTGCATTGCCGGCAGCGTGCAGCTTAAAATAAGCGGCACCCACGGCAAACAAGCCTGCCAGCAGTGCAATGATTCCCCATTTATTGGCCTGCAACATACGCAAAACTTATCAGTAGTTCTGGGCCAAAATAGCAAAGTGGGCCTGCGGATGATCGCACACGGGGCACACCTCGGGGGCCTTCTTACCTACGCAAATATGACCGCAGTTGCCGCACTGCCATATCTGCTCACCATCGCGGGAGAATACAACACCCTCCTCAATGTTGGACAACAACTTGCGGAAGCGTTCCTCGTGCTCCTTCTCAATCTTGGCAACACCTTCGAACAGCTCGGCAATCTTGTCAAAGCCCTCGGCACGAGCCTCCTCGGCAAAGGTCTTGTACATGTCTGTCCACTCGTAGTTCTCACCGGCAATGCAGTCTGACAAATTCTCCGTGGTAGCGGGAATCTTGCCACCGTGCAGCAACTTGAACCAAATCTTGGCGTGCTCGCTCTCGTTGTGAGCGGTCTCTTCAAAAAGCTTGCTGATCTGCACATAGCCATCCTTCTTAGCCTTGGATGCATAGTACTGATACTTGGTATAAGCTTGAGCCTCACCGGAGTATGCGGTGGCCAAGTTCTGCTCCGTCTTGGTGCCTTTAAGGTCCTTCATAATCGTGTTGTCGTGTTAGTAGATTTTCCCGCTTTCACTCTGCGGCTTTCCTTAATTTACCACATTTTTCCCACTTTGCAAGCAGGCTTTTGATGCGTGACGTATTTTTTGCATGCCTGCTACCCCTCAGATCCAAAACAACGCGGCAGATTCCGTAGGACAAACCTCAATGAAACAATCTACATACGTTTGAAAGAGATACAGGAAGAACATTGGAGCTCGAGTATATCCTCCATGCACACATAATCATCATCCTGGTATAAATGCCGAGCCGGAGTTGTCTTGTCGGATTGACTCGCCCCCACAATGGTGATAAAACTAATTTCAAGGCAACGGGATGAGCATGGTCAAGAGCTACACGTGGAGCGGGTTACTCAAAATTTTCGTCCACTTTGCCCCATATACATAGCTAATGTGGCCAACAGGATATAAACAACAAAACTCAACAGTTCGGCCCAAATGACGAAAAAGTAAGAGGTAGGAGGCACTTAGCTGTGACATTCAAAGAGAAAAGCGAAGTTTAAGCTTGACGTTGGAAGATAATGTATGTAGACTTGACGCGCAATGGACACCAATATCATGCCGACACATTCACACACAATCTCTGTACTGGTAGAGAACAAGTTTGGCGTGCTTTCTCGCGTGGCCGGGTTGTTCTCCGGTCGCGGTTACAACATCCATTCTCTCAATGTGGCTCCGTGCGAGGATGCAAGATTCTCTCGCATGACCATTGACGTGAACGAAGCAAGCGAGAAGCTCGACCAAGTTATCAAGCAGCTCAGCAAGCTTGTAAACGTGGTAGAAGTTATCGACTTCCGCCAAGAGCCTACCGTATACCGCGAAGTAGTGCTGATGCGCGTGCGCTTCGGCGAGAAGAAGCAAGAGATTCTGGAGCTGTGCAACATCTTCGGCGCACGTATTTTGGATGCAACGCGTGAGCTGCTCACCATTGAGATTTGCGGAGGAGTGTTCCGTCTGAACCGATTCCTGAACCTGATGCAGGATTATGATGTAACGATGCTCACCCGCTCCGGTAAGATTGCCGTGGTGAAGCCTAACGCATAATCCCGCCCATTAACCCTTTTTTACGACCCGGAGCCCATCGGCACCGGGTCATTTTTTATGTCAGGGAGATTCAAAAATTGCACAAATCAAGACATTGTGCGTGACGGGCAGCGTAAAATATGGTAGAATCGGCGCTGTAACGCAGTCAAACAAAATGATAGCGACGGATTTCTTAGTAATCGGTAGTGGTGTGGCAGGGCTTAGTTTTGCCTTGCGCGCGGCAGAACACGGTAAGGTCATCGTACTGTGCAAGAGCGCCCCCCTCGTCTCCAGCTCAGCCAAGGCACAAGGCGGTATTGCCGCTGTGATGGATAAGAATGACACGTTTGAAGAACACGTGGCTGATACGCTGGACGCCGGTGCCGGCTTGTGCGATGAAGCCGCCGTGCGCACTATTGTAACAGAGGCTCCCGAAGCCATACGCGAGCTGTTGGAATGGGGTGTAGACTTTGACCAACGAGATGGCGAGTTCTCTCTGGGGCGCGAGGGTGGACACGGTAAGCGCCGCATTCTGCACGCCAAAGACACCACCGGGTTAGAGATTTCCTCCAAACTACTGGAGTGTGCCAAACGCCATCCGAACATTGAGATTCTGGACCACCGTATTGCCATAGACCTCATTACAACAGCCAAACTCGGCTGCGTAACGGAGGATCGCGTGCTGGGAGCCTACGTACTGAACCCCGCCACGGGAGAGGTAGATATTTTCCGCTGCGACCGCGTGATGTTGGCTACCGGCGGCACGGGGCGCGTGTACATGTACACCACCAACCCGCAAACCGCAACGGGCGATGGCGTGGCCATGGCTTGGCGTGCGGGTGCCAATATCTCCAACATGGAGTTCGTGCAGTTCCACCCCACCACCTTGTACAACCCCAAGAGCTCCGACAGAGAGGGGCTGACATTCCTAATCTCGGAGGCCGTACGTGGCGAGGGCGGCATTTTGCGTGGCCCGAGCGGTAAGGAGTTCATGCAGAAATACGATGAACGTAAAAGTCTGGCCCCGAGAGACATTGTGGCGCGCGCCATCAACAGCGAGATTCTGCGCACTGGCCATCCCTGCATGTATTTGGACATGACCCACAAGCCCAAGGGATTCATGGCAGAGCGTTTCCCCTACATTTACGAAACCTGCAAGAGTTACGGCATAGATGCAGATGTGGATATGATACCCGTGGTACCCTCTGCCCACTACCAATGTGGCGGCATTCAAACCAATACCAACGGGCAAACAAGCCTGCGCGGGCTCTTTGCCGCCGGTGAGTGTGCCTGCACAGGGCTGCACGGCGCCAACCGTTTGGCCAGTAACTCTTTGCTGGAGTGCGTGGTATGTTCTAAGAGAGCCTTGGCAACCATGCTGACCCGCTTACCGCTGGCCCACAAGATGGAGGAATACCCCATACCCGAGTGGGTGCATGGCGAAAAAGCAGAGCGAGACGACCTTGCCATTCTCTACCACTGTTGGGATGAAGTGCGCCGCACCATGACTGACTATGTGAGCATTGTACGCACCAACCACCGCCTGCAACGCGCCGCCACCCGCCTGCGCAATATCAACCGAGAGATTAACGAATACTACTGGGGCTACCGAGTCACGCCGGAGATTATCGACCTGCGCAACCTTGCCCTTACCGCGTCTCTTATCGTGGATTGCGCCATACGACGCCAAGAGTCCCGAGGCCTGCACTACACGCTGGACGCCCCCGATAAACTGCCCATGGCACGCCCCAGTGTCATTCACAACTGGTAAAGACACGAGCATGAAGTTTCTGTTGCACATCATCTCCTTGGTGCTTGGGCTGAGCATACTCACCCCCGTACAAGCCGCCACGTTAAGAGGAGGCTCCTCCGGCAAGGCGGTAGAAGCCGAGCTGAAAAGACGCCAACAGCTTGTACCGAAAGCCTCTACAGAAACGCTCAAAAAAGTTGACAGCGAGGCAATGCGCAAGGCCGCCATAAAAGCCGGCCCCATTAAACCCAGCATAGATCAAAGCCACCGCAGCAACTTTCCCGACCCTAAAACCACCCCCACGCCAAAGCGACCGGGGGCTTACCCGTGGCATTTTGATATAACGGCTACCTATTTCTACATAGGTGAGCTGCCTACCAAAAACAACCCC
>JAFYUT010000095.1 GCA_017549485.1 Akkermansia sp. | reverse complement strand
ATTGTTGGGACGCTGCTGCACCGCATTGTTGCCCGGACGAGCATTGTTGGGACGCTGCTGCACCGCATTGTTGCCCGGACGAGCATTGTTGGGACGCTGCTGCACCGCATTGTTGCCCGGACGAGCATTGTTGGGACGCTGCTGCACCATATTATGGTTCGGGCGGCCGTTATCGGGGCGGGCATTGTGATTGTTGCCATGATTCGGCTTGGCGGGTTTCGAACTGTAGGCAGGTTTACCACTATGCCCCATGGGTTTCCCCATCACAGAAGCCGGATTCTTATGAACGGGTGCATGCATGCCGCCGTCAGGACGACGGCCGGGATGATGCCCGGGCGTATATTTAGGCGGAGCCGGTGCACGGTGGCAATTGTGCGGGTGGTGGTGGTGCCCGTGGTACCAAGGCGCAGGACCCCAGTCAGGCACATAGCACCATGCCGTCAATGCAGCAATACTGAAAATTGCAGCCCCCGCTGCCGTATAACCGTATACAGGTCGGCCGTATGCGTAACCATAAATCGGGAAACCGTTCACATCGTAACTGGCATTCGTCCATGCCACTGACGTGCTGAACCCGGGAGAAGAATACCCCACAGAGGCGCCCCACACCCCGGCATCCGTTACGCAGGAGCTCAGCAACACTGCTGCGCACCCCACCAACGCTATTGATATTGACTTAATTTTCATTTGATTTTTCCTTTCTGATATTTGATAAAGTTTTTCCCGCAGAACAAATGATATGCGCGCCTCTGCGGTTTAGTTAAATTATAGCAACTGTTTTTAACATTGCAAGTATTTTTTTGTATTATGACGACAAAAAGTTATTTTTTTTAAACAAAAATTCAATTTCTGAGAATTTTTATGAGTTTTTCTTCAACAAAGCTTGACAAGAGGGCACAAATATAGTATCTTCCTCGCGGTTTATGTGCACAGCACATACCGCGAGTGGTCTCGTGGTGTAATGGTAGCACTGCAGATTTTGATTCTGCCTGTCTAGGTTCGAGCCCTGGCGAGACTATTCACAAAAACAGCCGTTTGAGGATAACTCAGACGGCTGTTTTGTTTTACCTACCTACCCTCGCCCCGAGATGAAAAAGAAGAGCATCAAGATAAACGCAAGAAACCCGACGGCGAGAAGCCATCGGGTTTCGGGAAGAAAATAGGGATAATCGCGGCTTACATGCAAGCGCGCAGGTGATTCAGGATATTATCCTTAGAGGTAGCACCGGTGATGCGGTCCACCTCTTCACCGTTCTTGATGAAAATCAAGGTGGGGATGTTGCGAACATTGTAACGACGGGCCAGCTCAGCAGCATCATCAACATTCACCTTACCTACCTTTGCCGTACCGGCAACCTCCGTTGCAACCTGATCCACAATGGGGGAAATCATCTTGCAGGGACCACACCAAGTAGCCCAGAAGTCGATAAGTACGGGAACTGAAGAATTGAGAACTTCAGCCTCGAAATTGCTTTCTGTAATTTGTAATGCCATAGTAACTATTGGGACGTAGCAGAATCAAATTCCGTTGAATAAAATATTACTCTTCTTCGTCATCAGAAGATTCCTCCTCGGAAGCCTCTTCTTCAGCAGCTTCTTCCTCCTCGGCGGGTTCCTCAGACTCCTCGGCGGGTTCCTCAGACTCCTCGGCTGCAGGCTCTTCTTCATCAGCTTCATCCTCCTCTTCATCAGCAGCGGCGGGAGCAGAGGCCTCTTCATCAGCAGGAGCAGCATCGGCAGCAACGGCGGGCGGCCCCCACAGGTACTCGGTGGTACGGTTAAGAGTCTGGTCAGTAGAGTAAAGCACCCAACCGGCAAAGAGCGTTACAAGAAGCCCCAAGATGCAGATAACGAGAACAACGGGACCCGGCTTGACAGGCTCATCATCCTCTGCAGCAGCAGCCTTACCGAAACCGGCGGGCTTGGAGAAACCAGCAGGTTTGGTGAACCCGGCAGGCTTGCCTACAGGAGCCGTGGCAGCAGGCATAGCTGCGGTCTGAGGACCGGCAGGCTTGGGTGCAGCAGGCTTGGGTGCTGCGGGCTGCGTAGCAGGAGCAGGAGCCGTGGGAGCAGCAGGCTTGGGTGCACCGGGAGCTGCGGGGCGAGCAGGAGCGCTCAGCGGAATGGTGGGAGCAGCAGGCTTGGGTGCAACAGGAGCCGTGGGAGCGCCGGGAACTGCCGGGGGCTTAGGAGCACCGGGAGCTGCCGGAGGCTTGGGAGCAGACAAAGGTACGGTAGTTGCCGGACGAGACGGCGGCATCGGCGCACCGGGAGCACCGGCGGGCTTGGGCGGCATAGGACGCGTGGGAACAGCTACAGGCGCAGTGGGCGCAGCAGGACGCGGGGGTACAGGAGCGACCGGAGCGGCGGGCGCACCGGGACGAACAGGCGAAGGGGGCGGAGGAGGTGTACTCATAACAGTCAGTAAAGTCTATTGCCGCCAAGGCGGATTTCTTTTATATTGCACTTTTTTTTCATTATTGCAAGCAGAAAACGCAGGCCGAGGCAATTTTTTTGCATTCGAGGGGGCTGATTCCCCCCTCAAACAGCAAAAACTAGTTTTCGATGCGAATATAACGAGAATAAAGAGCAGGTTTACCCCCGGGCTCCATGGGGGCCCGCCAAGAGTGATCAGGCTGAATGCCGATGGACTCTAAAACGGCGCGATCAGTTCTGCAGTTTTCAATGAATTTTCTGCGGTGCTTGCTGCCGCCATCTACCCAACAACGGTCACCACCGCGGTATAATTGCCCGGGATACGTATTCGGCCGCTTACCGGATTTCGCAATAATATCAGCACATTGCATCATAGAGAGCGCTTTTTCCGGGCATCCGTTGGTAATACATTGTTGGGCCCACGCATAAAGGTTGGTGGTGTAATAAACGGTCCACCCACACAGCAGGGTATTATCCGGGCCGTCGGCAGGATAATACCGGCGGAAAACCGACTCGGCCTCCTCAAACTTTTGCTGGCGGCCCAATACATCCCCCAGCATGGACGCGCTGAAAATTTGGTAAGGATTATCAGCCAGAATCAGGCGTAACATCTGCTCATACGCCGGCCAAAACATATTCCCGCCCCCCATAAGCGCATAATGGTCTGCAATTTGAGAATCGGGGTAAATCTTAACGACATCGCACAAAAAGGCGCGGCGTTGCTCATTACTTGCCCCGTTCTGCACCATCTCATCATAACGCCATTGGGCCTTATGGGCAGGATACAGCTTAACACACAACCCGGCCACCATCACGCCAGCCCCCACAAGAGCGCTCAGCACCAATAACTTCATCACCCCGGATTCCGCCCGCAGGGCGCGTACGTGACTGCGGCTGTCAGGCGCCCAGTATCTGAAATCCAGCAATCTCAATGCAGGCCGCGCAAACGGAGAAGCGGTGATACCGAAAGCAAACGCCGTCATTGCAACAATCGCAAAATTATGCCATATAAAGTCGGTCAACGAAGCCGCCAGCATGCAAACAACACACAGCAGTGCCAAACTTGTAACACGCTTACGTTGCACGGAAACATGCTCGGATGTAAGCACCCATACACCATGCACTAAATGCACTACGGAAAACAAGAACATCAGCCCGGCGCCGATTATCCCGTAATCAACCCACCCCTGCAAAAACTCATTGTGCACATAATTAGGCAACTGCCATTCGTCGTACGCAACAGACATAAACCACTGCGCTGCATCTGCCCCATAGCCCCACAGCGGCGCATCTCCCACCACGGCCCAAGCCTCTGCCCATATAGCAAAGCGCAAGTGAGAATCCACCCCGAACAGCAACTCTATGAGCCGATGGGAAAAGATGCAATCTATTACAAAAAGCACCAGCCCCACAATAATCATCCCGCCCAACAGCATCTGCACGAAATTAAGTTCCTTGCGGCGGTATAGGCTTAAAAATATCCATAACACAGCCCCTACACCACCCGCAACAGGCAAAACAAGAAACGGCACTCGAGAGAAGCAGAAAAAGGACGCCACTGTACCGGCCACGCCCATCGTAATAAGCAGCAGCGTTTTCCACCCCCATTTACCACGCCACACAGCATACCAAAGAAGCAACACACCACTGAGCGACAACACCAACCCTGCGAAATTCTTGTAAACAAACAGCGTGGAATTTCGGCTGTTTGCCCCGCATACGGACATCTCAGGCCTACCCAGCACGCGAATACTCATGTCGGTTTCACGCATCAGATACAATGCTGCAACATTCAACAGAACAGCCGCACACAATGCAGCAGATAACAAACGCCCCCCGGAGCGCTGTGCCGCATAAATACCGAAAAGATAAAATGCAAAGCCCCCCAACAAGAGCCCGCCCTCATACCACACCGCTACCGAAGAGTGGCTGAGCCAACAGCGCGTCAAAAAATAAATACCCACGGCTATACCGAACCAGCCCGTGGCAGATATACGCACCACCTTATACCCGGCAGCTATGGCCACAAAGGTCAACACCGCCACTGCCACCAAACCACAGCCCACAGGATAGATCGAAGAAGCATGGCCATCTACCACGGACATAGAGACCAGCCAAAGAAGGCAAAGCAACAAAGCTATCCCGCCTCCCACACGGCTCTCGGCAAGGCGTTTTTTTACAGGCACATTCGGGGTCATACAGCGACTCTACCACATACTCACTCCATTGTCACACAAAAAAGCAGCCATACACCCGGCTTCGGGCGTATGGCTGCCATAAGGAAAAAGTCAAACTCAGCAACCTACCTCAAACAGGTGGGTCACAGAGGCGTTGTTGTGAATGTTGGCAATAGCCTGGGCAAACAAGGGCGCAATGCTGACGGTATCCACGCAGTCTGAGCAGCATGCCATCGGCACGGAGTCAGAGGTAACAAGACGCTCAATGGGGCTATCCATCAAGCGAGTGCGAGCCTTCTCATTGAGAACGGCATGAGACACACCGGCAAAAATACGGGCGGCACCGTGCTCCTTGAGAATAGCGGCTGCAGCGCAAAGCGTGCCGCCGGATTCCGTCATATCGTCTACCAGCAACACATCCTTACCCTTCACGTCACCGATAAGGGCATGGGCATCTACCTCCGTAGCAGAGATACGCTGCTTAGCCACAATGGCCAGCTGAGTACCGAGGATGTTGGCATAAGACTTGGCATTCTTCACACCACCGATATCGGGAGAAACAACTACCAAGTTGTTGATATCTTTCACATAATGCTCCTTAAGATGCTTAATGAGCACGGGCAAAGAGTGCAGATGGTCTACGGGAATTTCAAAGAAACCTTGAATCTGAGCGGCATGCAAATCCATGGTAAGCACACGGTTAACACCGGCTGCCGTCAACAGATTAGCCACCAACTTGGAGGTAATGGGAACTCTGGGCTTATCCTTGCGGTCCTGACGAGCATAACCATAGAAAGGAATCACAGCCGTGATACGGCTGGCACTTGCACGGCGCACGGCGTCTACCATAACAAGCAGCTCCATCAGGTTGTGATTGGTGGGAGGACACGTGGGCTGCACGATGAAGACATCCTCTCCGCGAATGGACTCATTGATTTGAACGAAGCTTTCACCATCGGGGAAAGCGTTGACGGTAGCATCGCAAAGGGGGAGACCCAACTCTTTGGCGATGTCTTTTGCTAACTGGGGATGTGCTGTTCCGCTGATAATTTTCATGTATGAGAATATGGGGTGAGCGCAGGTCTATTCTTGACATTTTTGCGAAAATATCAATACTAAAAGCACGCACGCACACATTTTTTTTAACTGTCAGCCAATGAAAAACGCTCCACACAAAACACTATTACGTTTACCATCAAGCGATTGGGTTGGAATAAGCGTTTATTTGACTCTAACAGTTCTTTTTTTATTTTTCTACCCCGGTTATGTGGAAGGGAGCCAAAGTGCCGTTGAGTGGCTCAACTCTGCATGGAACCCTGAGACCGATTATGAACACGGGTGGATGATTCCCCTGCTCTCAGCCTACATGGTGTGCCATGCCGCCAAAGAGCTTAAAGAATCCCCCCTGCAAGGCAGCTTGCACGGGTTATGGGCCGTGGCGTTGGGTGCATTACTTTGCCTGCTGGCCGCGCGCACACAGCAACCGCGCATCGCCATCGGGGCAACTCCTTTTTTGCTTACCGGGCTTGTATGGTGCTATTGGGGCAAACAAGCCATGCTGAAATGCGCTTTCCCCTTTTTCTTTTTATGGATGGCCATACCGCTGCCGGGGTTCCAACAGGCAACGGTGAGCCTGCAATTATTATCTGCCCATGCAGCACACTGGGGGGCCGGCATTTGCGGGGTAGAAACCATCTTACAGGGTACCAACATCTCCTCTGCCGATGGTAATTGGGATGCCTATAACATCGTGGGCGGGTGCTCAGGCATTCGCTCTTTGATGGCCTTGCTCATGATTTCGGTAGCATGGGCCTATCTGGCCGACAAGCTGGCACTGTGGAAACGCGCTCTACTGGCATTAAGTGCCATACCGCTCTCCATCGTGGGCAACGCATTCCGCGTGGCAAGCATATTTGTGTGTGCAGAATACATCAACCCTGCCTTTGCCGGCAAAACGTGGCATGATTGGTCGGGGTTAATCTTCTTTTTCCCGGCAACCTTAATCGGGCTCATGCTACTGCACGGCATATTAGCCGGAGAGTTACCTTTCATCAAAAAGCGAAAAGTTGTGGTGCGTAAAAACAACACGGCTGCCGAAGCGACGCAGAAAGGAGACCCGGCATGAACAAAAACAATCTTTTCAAAATGGCACTGCCGCCGGTAGTGTTGGCCGTGATACTGAGCTTGGTGTACCTGCTGCCCATGAACACGGCGCTGCAGGAGTCTGCCATCTCCCCGCAACTGCCCTACGGAACAGAGCTGGCAGGGTGGTTCGGTGAAAAAACACAAGCCAGCAAAGAAGAGCGCGGCACCTTGGCTGCCGACACGATTTTCAGCAAAGGTATCTACCAACGCTGTTCCCTGCAAACGGGCAGCAGTACAAACGGCGTATTCCGTTACGGCGCCCCGGTATCGGTATCCATTGTATACTCCGGCAGTGATATGAACTCCTCCATTCACCGCCCTGAGCGATGCTTACCTGCCCAAGGCCACCAAGAGCTGCGAGCCGAAGACCGCAACCTGAAACTCGCCAACGGCAAAAACATCACCTTCTGCCGCCTGCAATCATACACCCTGCCCGAAAAAAAAGGTCAGGCCCCGTTACAGCATATTCACTATTACGTCTTCATCGGGCACGACCGCATTTGCCACACCCACATGGGCAGAACCCTCTATGATATATGGGATCGTATCTCCAAGGGCAGAGCCCAACGCTGGGCATACCTGCAAGTGGGGAGCCACTGGGGGGGTAACAGTGGCTTGACCGAGGCAGATGCCGAGAGCGCCTTGCTCGAACTGTTATCGGAGCTGGCGGCCCGACAAATCAACTGGAACAATATCGAAGACTGACAGCAAAAAGCCATAACGCATAATTAGCTTGCTTGCCACAACGATAATAACTACAATAAGCGCACACCATGGGAGATTTCAACATCAGCGCAACACTCAAAGAAGCAAAAGACCGCAAGTGGGATGACCGCACGCTGGCACAGCGCGCAGTCGATTTCGCAGAAAAATTGCGCGATGATGCCGCACGCCGCCTCAGCTCCGATGAGCGTGCCCTGCTCTCCTCCCTCAGCCGCTTGGCGGCCGAAGAAAAGAACCGCGATTTCCTCATTCAGCTCTGCCAAGGTGTGCTCAACGGCAGCAGTGCCGAGCAACAGTGCGACACGCTCCGTAAATTGTTGGCAGAGTTCGGCGGCGTGCCCACCTTCTTCGGGGCCATGGCCAGGTTGAGATTCAAAGCTGCATCTCTTGCCTCCCGCGGCATGCAGGGGGCGGCCCTCAGCGAAATACGCCGCATCTTCCGCTCCACTTTCGGTGAGCTCACCCTCCCCACGCAAATGGACAAAGTGGACAAACGCGTGCGCGAGCTGGGTAAAGATAAACTCACCTTGGCGCTCTCACCGCTTTCTCCCACGGTATACGGGCATAAGTCGGCAGACCGCTACAAGCACCATCTGGAGGCCATCCAATCTCGCCAAACCGGGTTGGGGCTCACCGTACAACCCTGGCGTCTGTGCCCCAATTTATCTCCGTACGCCCCGCAGACCGGCGCCAAAGAATTTGCCGAAAAACTGCGCGGGCTCATCCGCATGTCCATGAGCGGCGGCTTATCTACCCCCATTATTGTAGAGACCGGCACCTCTGAGATTTTGCCCGTCATTGTGAGCGGATTCTGCGAGGCGCTGAAAGGGGCGGAGTTTCACCGTGCCAACGTCATGCTGGAGCTCCCGGCATACCTCAAGAGCGCACCGGCAGTTTTGCGTGAGCTTACGGAGTGGAGCAGCAAACGCACCGCCAAAGGTGCCCGCCCGTTGCAGGTTCTGATTGTGAAAGGTTCTCACCTTGCAGAGGAGAGAGTGTGCCACTTCACCTATGGGGCAGATAATGCAGCAGCCCCCTCCAAAGCCGTAACAGATACCCGCTTCAAGCAACTGGTACACACGGCCATTTGTGCAGATAGCAAGGTCATTTGCCCCGTTATCGGCACCCACAATCTGTTTGATATCAGCTACACCTTGCTTGACTGGGGACGCAGCGGGCGCACCGGCCTGCCGCATTTCGTCTTCCGCGCGGGACTGGGTAACCACTTGGGGCGCGCTTTGGCAAGAGAGGGTGCATCTGTCGTTTTATCCGCAGGTATCGAGGCAGAAAATGCCGAGACCGCCGGTTTTGAAACCTACCTCATCAACCTTATCAGTGAGCTGTCCCGCCCGGATGGATTCCTGACCTACGGTTACGCTCCGGAGTCCGACTCTATGGGGTGGACCCGCATGCGCCAACACTTCTTAGCCTCACTGAGCGGCCGAGAAGAACCCGCAGCCGAGGTATTCAAAGGGGCAGATGACTTTATCCCCGGTCAGCTCGACCACGCAACACAAGAGGCCTACAGCGCTCAATTTTTTGCTGCCACCGAGGCAGAGCACGACCGCCGCCAAGCCCCGCTGCCTCTCACCATCGGCGGGCAACCGGTAGAAACACCGCTCACCTGCATACACCGCTCCCTCACAGCCCCCGGCTTTGAAGATTACCGCTACACGAGTGCCGATTTCGAAGCCGTGAACACCATTCACAGCATCGCACAAAGCGCCGTCAAAAACAAGATAGATACCGAGACCCGGCGCCAATATGTGCTGAAATTGGCAAAATTGCTCAACGAGCATCGCACCGAGCTGGGCGCCCTGCTGGTACGAGATGCCGGGTTCAACTACGCTGATGCCGAGCAAGAAATACTCAACGCCGTAGATGCATGCTATTATTACGAGTTGAGCGCCGACCGCGATGGCCTCAAAGACGGCACTCAGGCCACCCCGCTGGGTATCATTGTGGTAGCCCCCGGGCATATCCACCCGCTGGCAGATGCCGTATCTGCCATTGTTGCAGCCACCATGACCGGCAATGCCATCATCTACAAACCGGCATCGGGCAATGTTCTGCTGGGCAGTAAGCTGGCAGACATTGTAAGAGAAGCCGGATTACAAGAGCCGGGGTTCCAGTTCGTGCCCTGCCTCGATAACCAGATTGCCACCAAACTCATGACGGCCCCGTGCATCAGCGGCATCATTGCAGACGGCAACCTTTACAACGCACAAAGATTGGCAGAGCGTGCCCCGCACGCCACCATATGCGCCCAGCCCACCGGTAACACTACAGCCTATCTTGCCCCCACCGGCAACTACGGCCGGTTGGTTCGTGATTTGCAGAAGAGCACTTTCCGCCGCTCCGGGCAAAGCCCCGCATGCCCGCACATTCTCATCGTGCACGCAGCCGTGTATGATAACCAGCATTTCATCAACTCGCTCAAAGATGCCGTAAGCAGCCTTACTGCCGCACCGGGGCGCCGCCAAGAGGCTATCCTCGGGCCCTTGGCAGCACCGCTCTCCCCGCAAGAGGCGGCCGAGCTCACCGGTGTGCATGGGCAAGAAACTTGGCTGGTAAAACCCACCACGCAAGAGATAGGCTCTCTCATTCTCACTCCGGGCGTGCGCACCGGTGTCAAGGCAGACAGCCCATTGCTGCAACACATCCGCAAGCTTCCCGTTCTGGCGCTCATGCGGGTAGAAAGCACCGAGCAGGCAATAGCCCTGCAAAACAAATTGACACACGGCCAAGCCGCCATCATCTACTCTCAGGACACGGCCGAGATAGAGGCATGGCAACATGCCGTGCAAGATTGTGCCGCCCTTTACATCAACTGCTGCCCGAATGCACGCCCGGCGCTGCAACCCTTCGGCAGCTGCGGGCACCAAATCGGCACACACCCTGCACCGGGTGGCCGCAATTACCTGCTGCCGCTGAGCAGATGGGAAGAAAACGCCCGCCCGCAACGCCGTGGCAAACAGCGCAATATTGCCTTTACCCCGTGGGAGGTACTGCTGCCCAAACCCACCCCCGATGAAACCATGCGCCTCACCACCGCGGCAGACTCGCTCTCCTACTGGTGGGAGAATGAGTTCGGCATCACGCACAACCTCAGCCCCCACCCGCAAGAGCAAACCACCCTGCGCTACTTGCCCCTCCCCGTGTGCCTGCGTGTAGAAAAAGACACCCCTGATACCGAGATTTCCATAGCCCTCATGGCCGCCCTCAAAGCAGGGTGCTCCATCTACCTGAGCACGGCCGGCATCCGCCAATGGATGTCTCGGCACCTGGAGGGTAT
>JAFYUT010000094.1 GCA_017549485.1 Akkermansia sp. | reverse complement strand
TGTTTCTTCCTCCTCTTCCTCAGCAGCAGCGGTATCAAGATTCTCTACAGCCTGCTTCCATTGAGCCAAAACAGAAGAGGGATAACCATTTGCCAGTACGTTACCATCGGCATCTACCATCGTAGCATTGGGAATACCCTGAGCCATTTGGAAACCGGGCAGCTTATCCACATTCTTACCACCAACGAGAATGCCGGGGAATTTGGCCTTGTACTGCTTCAGGAACTTTTTAGCACCGTCTTCCGTCTGGTCGTGCCCAAGAAGCACAAGCTCGGCGCGACCATCTTTCTTCATTTCTTTGTAAATTTCGACAACTTCGGGCATTTCCTTGTTGCAGGGGCCACACCAAGAAGCGGATTGCAGATACACGTAAACCAAAGCCTTTTTGGAGGGTTTACCATTGAATGTTTTGAGTTTACCTACAGCCTTACCTGTGGTAGAAGCAGATGCCTTCTTGTCGGCAGACTTCTTGCTCTTCTTCTTTTTCTTGGATTTCTTCTCACCGCCATCCATGGAGATACCGGTACCGGCATCACCGGTAGAGATACCGAAACCCTGAGCCGAGGCTGTAAAAGAAGCTGAGACAACAAGTCCCAGTGCCAATGTCAACATACGAAAAGTTCTCATAATTGTGTGTATTCAGTCTACACCACGAGGAACGCAATGACAAGTCCTAATTCTACACGATAAATCAAAACCGACGCCGAATAGTGTAAAACCTGCCCGGGCACAGGCCACGGGCAGGTTCCACTCAGGTATGGGCTATTACGACTCAATGTAATGAAAATCAAAGTTTTTGCAATCGTTGCTGCACATAAAGAGGCAACGCTTTTCTCTGCTGCGGGGTTGCTATGGGCGCCCCAAACAAGAGCTCTCCTGTTTTATTTGACAACTCCAAATACATTTCCCCGTTTTCGGAGCGCAGCATCACATACCCCTCTGCATCGGCAAAAGAAAGAGAGGTCTCTACACTACTGCCTTGTAACCACCCCGGGTGCTTACCGGGAATACTGCGCGCCAACACCAACAGCTCTTGCATATCTGATTGAACTTGGTCAGCATCCATTCTATACGGCAAATGGCGCAGTTGTATGCGCAGGCGTGACTTTGCCTGCATGAATTGCACTTGCACCTCAGGGCTCATCTCCACCTCCTCCGTATAAGATTGAGAGGCACCGGGCTCCGGACGGTCAGCAAGTTCTACCAACGCCACCGCGAGTGCCCCCTCTCTCAAATACTGCACACGCACTACGGCACCGGCAGAATATGAGGAAAGCACCTGCCGCAACGAGGCGGCATCCGTTACCGTTTCCCCCTGCACACTGAGCAAGACATCCCCGGCCTGCAAGCCCGCAGCGTGGGCAGGTGTATTCTCAGCCACGCGAGCCACTACCACCCCTGCTCCGGCTTGCTTTTCAGGCACCACGCCGAACACAACGGCCGCGTGCACCTGCGGAAAAATCAGCAAGCAAAGGATGAAGCAAAGCTGGATGAAGCGGGGCATCATATCACATCATCAGGCAAAAGAACAGGTTGTTTTTCCGATACTCGAATCACGAGTCTGGAGGCATCTTCTCCCTCCATCAAAAAGGTATCACAATGGGAACTTGCATCTGCCCCGAACACTTGGCGGGTCATAGTAACACGCGGGGCCACCGGCTTGGGGCCCATGGCGGGAACCTGCGTTGGCTGAGGCCACCATATCACCAAGCTCACAGCCACGGCTGCCACCGCAGCAGCGCTGCCTGCCCACCATGCCCGATAGCGGCGCCGGGGATACGTGTGCACCGCTTGCATAGCCGTCAAAAAACGTTGGTGTTGATTGCTGCGCAATGGCGTTGGCTGATAGAGCTCCGCCATATCAGCGGCTTCCCGAGCCTCAGCAGAGGCCGTCTTCATGGCTGACAAAAGACGGGCTCTGAGCGCCGAGGGCATGGCAGCCGGAGAATGCGCACGCAGGGGGCTGAGTTTTTCTGAATCGTCAGCAATCATGAGAAATCAAGAAAATCAGGGGTTAGTTGTTGGCGCAGCATTTGCATGGCTGCACGATATCGGGAAGCGATTGTAGGCATGGGCTCGCCCAATATTTCTGCAATTTCGCGGAAAGAGAGCTCCTGCCATACGCGCAAAACCACCACTTCGGCATAATCGGGGCGCATGGCGCGCAAGGCTGTCTCCAAACACAGCCTATCGTGCGCGGCATCTGCGGCACTTGTCAGCCAAGGTGTATCCTCATGCACCTTGGGGGCAACCTCTGCGGCCTCGGCAGCGGAAGCTCGGCAGCGGCGGTCTGCGCGGTATAAATCACAGGCATCGCGCCTGATACAGCTGATAACGTATGCCGGCCACTGAGCAGAAGACATACGGAACTTGCCACCCTCCACCGTACGCACCAATTGAACCAAGGCCGTTTGTAAAAGGTCCTCGGCATCGGCCTCCGTACGGGTTTGTTGACGGGCATACAGCAACAAACGAGCACCGTGCGCATCAAGCCAAGCTTCCCAATCAGGGGCATCCCCCTGTCGGCAACCGGCGGCCTCGTTTGACGGTTCTCGTTTCATGCGTTTTCACACCTATAGGCTGCGCAGAATCGATTTTTATTGAGTGAAAACGCATTTTTCTGAAAAAAGCGTACTTTTTTGCCCTTTTATTCCCGCTTATCGGGCAATTTGGTACAGAAATAAACGTAAAACGAGATAAGTTTCAGCTGACCTTGGGCGTTTTCATACACACCCGGGTATTGGGTCATGATGATGTAGAAGGAGCCATCCGGAGAGGCTCGCACAAAGCTATACCCGGAGTTAAATTGCGGATACACGGCATGCATATATTCGGCAATGAGTTTTTGCTCCAGTTCCTCGGTACCGTTTTGATTCTCATCATTCCCCGCAGCAACCAGCGGCTTAAGCACAATGGCACTTGCAGCATCTGCACCGTTACCACCGGAGTAACTATCGGCATGCTCGCTCATATAGGCGGCATGGCGGTCGGCAGCGGCGTTTCTCACCTTATCGCAATGCGGCACCATGTCCGGGTCAGTTTCGTCTCCGGGCATAGAAACCGACATCATCATATACTCTGCAGTATCTTCATGCAAATAGCACGGCAGGTTCTCAGATGAAAGCATCAAATAATACATGAGTGCATCATTAGCCCATACCAAGACTACGAATTCATCCAATGTGCACAAGTCTCTGAGGGCACGGTGTGCACGGCGCCAATCCACCAAATCCGCTGCCTGCGGGGTCCAATCCGCGGGCACGGCATTCATGGCGGCATCATAATCGGCAATGGCCTTTTCCATTGCGGGCATAGCCGCCTTAACATCTTCATCATTTTTCAAGCCACTGAGCACATTGAACAAACTTCTCAAAGCAGCCGTAGACTCCTCTATACGAGCTTTCGCGGCAGTTTCCTCAGCCGCCGACACCACAGACACGGGCTCCGCAGGTGCCTCCTGTCCGCATAACAAGCCACCACTCAACAACAATGCAAGATACGGATATTTCATAGTATGGGCAATCTACCACATTTTGCATATTCGCATCAAGCAAATTCGGCATCGTTATCTAATTTTCTTTACATAACGTGTAAGATATGATAGCTTGATGTGCAGATAAATCCTCTCATGAAAGGCATCGTATTGGCAGGCGGCTCAGGCACACGGCTTTACCCCATTACCAAAGGGGTAAGCAAACAGTTGTTGCCCATTTATGATAAGCCCATGGTGTATTATCCTATCTCCGTGCTGATGTTGGCGGGCATTCAGGATATTCTCATTATCTCTACCCCCGAGGATTTACCGGGTTTTCAACGTTTATTAGGCGACGGCTCTGACTACGGCGTGCATTTTACCTATGCCGTACAACCCAAGCCCGAGGGGTTAGCCCAAGCTTTTCTCATAGGGCGTGATTTCATCGGTGAGGATGACGTGTGCCTCGTACTGGGCGATAACATCTTCCATGGTCCCGGGCTCACCGGCATGCTGAGACGCGCCGTGACCACCGCCAAAAATGAGAAAAAAGCCACGGTGTTCGGGTATCAGGTGGAAGATGCATCCCGCTACGGTGTGGCAGAGTTTGACGCCCAAGGCAACTGTATTTCACTGGAGGAGAAACCGCAACATCCCAAATCCGACTATGCGGTTGTAGGGTTGTATTTCTACCCCAATGAGGTTGTGAAGATTGCCGAGGGCATTACCCCCTCCGCCCGTGGAGAACTGGAAATCACCAGTGTAAACCAAGAATTTCTCAACCGCAAACAGCTCAAAGTCCTCACCATGGGGCGTGGTTACGCTTGGCTGGACACCGGAACCCATGATTCTCTGAGTGAAGCGGCCACCTTTGTGGAGGTGTTGCAGAAGCGCCAAGGATTCCTCGTGGCGGCGTTGGAGGAAATCGGCTACCGCTTGGGCTGGCTGAGTGCAGAAAAGCTTCGCGAAGTTGCCACCCCCATGAGCAACAGCCACTACGGGCAAAAATTGCTGGATTTAATTAAGTAATCACACATTCATGAAGAACATCCTCATCACCGGTGGTGCCGGTTTTATCGGCTCGCATGTTGTGCGCCTTTTTGTCAATAAATACCCCGAGTACCGCATCATTAATCTGGATGCCCTCACCTATGCCGGCAATCTTGCTAACCTCAAAGATATTGAGGATGCTCCCAATTACACCTTCATCAAGGCCGATATCTGCGACTACGAGCGCATGTGCGCCATCATGCAGGAGTACGCCATTGACGGCGTGATTCACTTGGCCGCCGAAAGCCATGTGGACCGCTCTATCAAAGACCCGTTCACCTTTGCCCGCACCAATGTCATGGGCACACTGAGCCTGTTGCAGGCAGCCCGCCAATACTGGAACGGCGAGTGGCAAGGTAAGCTCTTTTACCACATCTCTACGGATGAAGTGTACGGTGCACTGGAACTGGATAAGCCGGAGGAACCGGCCCCCTATGGCAGCGAGTTTTTCTCAGAGGCCACCAAATACAGCCCACACAGCCCCTACAGTGCCTCCAAAGCGGCCAGCGACCACTTTGTGCGAGCCTATCACGACACCTACGGCATGCCTACGCTGGTGACTAATTGCTCCAACAATTACGGTCCTTACCAGTTCCCCGAAAAGCTCATACCGCTCTTCATCAACAACATTCGCCGGGGCAAGCCCCTGCCCGTTTACGGCAAAGGTGAAAACGTGCGTGACTGGCTTTATGTGGTAGACCACGCCCGCGCCATTGATACCATTTTCCACAACGGCAAAGTGGGTGATACCTACAACATCGGCGGCTTCAATGAGTGGAAGAATATCGACATTGTTAAGGTGCTTATCAAAACAGTAGACCGCCAGCTCGGGAACGCAGAGGGCACCAGCGACCACCTCATTACCTATGTAACCGATCGCGCCGGGCATGACCTGCGCTATGCCATTGACTCTACCAAACTCAAAAACGAACTCGGCTGGCACCCCTCCCTCCAATTCGAAGAAGGTATCGAAAAAACCGTGCGCTGGTATCTCGATAATCAGGAATGGATGGAGCATATTACCTCGGGCGATTACGAAAAATATTACGAGGAGATGTACGGCAAAAGATAAGCCGGACATTACACTATAATACCCTAATTCCGTAGGATTTACACCTACGTAAAAACCGCTTGACATCTCCATAAAACAGGAGTACATTTTATACAGAAACCACCGTTGTCTTTCTGTATGAAACTCCGCCTGTCTCAGCATCTGAAAACTGCCGTCCTTGCCGCTATGGCGGCGGTGTCCTCCTATACCTATGCCGATACCACCCTCATTGCGGAAGGCATCAATTTGGATAACATCCTGAAATCCGAGCGATTTTATGATTCCGGCAAAGGGTATTATTTTTCAGCAGCAAATTATTCACCGTATTGGGAAGACTTCAGAGATTTATATAAAAGCAAGGGAAACAATCTGAGCTTCTTAGGAGACTTATACAAATATACCAATAAGAAGGGCAACAATCTCGCAGCTAAATTAGAACCACTCACGGATGACAGCGATACGTGTTGGGCTCAGGTGAGTATGAATATGGTGGAATATTGGCAGTCATATTACGGAGTATTCTGCAAAGACAGCCGAGGCGCCCTATATGGTTATACATATGACAAAAAATATCTGAATGAACTGGGGGGCACCCTTTCACTGAAACAAAGTTTGGTATTTCAACAAGCTTTCAGCAACGATGGAGACAACCTAAACACCTATTTGCGATGGTACATGATGGGAATAGATAACCCGGACTGGAGTTCCATCGAACAAAAAGGACTTGGTGGATATTGGAATGCCTATTTCAACAACCAATACAGTCTTGCCACCTGGAGCTATCCCGAAAGTATAAACGAATTAACGGGAAACATCATTACACAATTAGGATACAAAAAGGTCAATGGCGTTTATGAACAAACCACCAAAGGCCAAATTGTATATCTAAGCATGGACGGAACGGATGGAGGCGGCCACGGCATCACATGTCATGGTGTTCTCTTAGACGATAAAGAACAGGTAAAGGCTCTCTACGTTACAAACTCAGACGACCGCGAATACAAAATTTTTAAGTTGTATGTAAAAAAAGTAAATGGGGAACTGCGTCTCTATACCAATTCTGCTTGTACCACGCTATGGGAGTATGCTGATCAGAATTGGAATATACGAGCTACTGCTTGCATCAATACACCACAAGTACTGAAGAACATGCTGGCGGAGTATGAGGATGTCAACAATGCTTTGGTGTGGACCGGTAACACCGCCGCCAACGGGTTATGGGATTTAGAATCGGCCCCGACCACCTTGGAGTTGCCGGACGAAACCAGCGGTTGGGAAATATATGCCGTAGATGGCTACTATGCCGCCTATTTTGATAAAGACCGCATTATCTGCTTTGATGACTATGCCGACAGCGGCGTCGTCAACGTCAAAAACAGTGGCAGCGCCTACCGCATGGAACTGAGCAACGACACCTTAGCCTACACGTTCACCGGCGAGGGGAACAATATGTTGACGGTGGATACCCTCGTAGCAGACGGTAGCGGCAAGGCAAGTTTCAGCAACATACAGCTCAACACCACAGCGGCCACCATCAGCAAATACACTATCAGCATGGGTAGCGGGGCCACTTGGTTGGGCAACGCCACGGTCTCTGCCAATGGTACGGTTGATTTGGCAGGTGGCACGTTATCCCTGACGCAATTGACGCTGAATGGCGGAACGCTGAGCATCAGCAGCACCGGCAACACCTTGGCCGGAGGCTCCATATCGAGCAGCAACGGAGCATCCCTGCACTTCTCCCCTACCTCCGGCACAAGCACCCCCATGCTCACCATCAACAAGGCCGTAAGTTTCAGCGGTTCTTTATTGAACATCACCATGGGCGGCAATGATTTGGTGTTTGACACCACCTATGCCCTCATCAGCTTTGAAAATCCCCAAACGAATTGGCAATCATGGTTCACCACGCAGGTGGGAGAGTTTTCTTACCAAGATAATATCCTTTATCTCATCTATAACCCGGTACCCAAATTGACTTGGAGCGGCACCACCGGCACATGGAGCTCTGAACGCTGGGGGAGCACCTCTACCTCCACCAATGACTTACGCGCGGAGTTTTCCGGCAGCGGTACCCGCACCGTTACCATCAGTGGTACGGTTACACCATACAGTGTCACAGTTGACAACAGCGGGGCTGTCACCTTCAACGGCAGCGGCAATATCAGCGGCAACGGCGTGCTGAAAAAATCCGGCAACGGCTCCCTCACCATCAATACAGCCAACAGCTATTCCGGTGGCACTGCAGTAAGCGGCGGCACACTCACCGTAGGGCATGCATCGGCCTTGGGCTCGGGGGATATCACGATGTCCGGTGGCACACTGAATCTTGCTTCTAAATCAGTGAGCAATACCCTGAGAGTATCGGGCAACACCACACTCAACGGTGGCTCCGCCTACAATGGTACGCTTGTTCTTGAATCCGGGCACTTGAGTGGTGAGGCTTTGCGCTTAAACAAAAACGCCACTGTGCAATCGGGCGAAATCTCCAATGTGCTGACCGGTACAGGCAAAATCACCAAATCCGGCAGTGGTACTGTCACCCTCAGAGGGGCAAATACATACAGCGGCGGTACTTCCGTTACCGAGGGCACCCTGATAGCAGGGAACGCCCAAGCACTGGGAAGCGGTGCCGTAACCCTCAGCAATGCAACTTTGAACATGGGAGGCTTTGCGTTGAGTAATAATGTAACGGTAAGCTCAGGCAAGGCGTTTATTACCGGTGCCAACAACTACACCGGCAACCTGAAACTCAACGGCGGCACACTGACCACGGAGGGAGGCTATCTTGATTGCGGCTCTCTTACCTTGGGAGGCGGCATCTTCATGCTGGACAATTCTAACGCCAAGCAGAGTGCCCCCTTGGTAAATGTGGCCGGCACGCTCTCCATCACGGCGGCCACCCAAATAGGTTTTACCGGGGTATACGGCTTAGGCACCTACATTCTCTTTGATTTCGGCACACTGGAGGGCAACATCAGCAACCTGACACTCATGCCGCAAAGCGGAAAGAACTTGGAATACGAGATATACCGACAAGGCTCTCAGGTATTGGTAGATATTCGCACATCAGGGGCATTGCTCAAATGGCAGGGCGCCGGCGTATGGTGCGTGGGGGGCGGCAGCTGGCAACAGGGCAAAGTATTTGAGCAGGGAGACCAAGCCCATTTCACCCAAGCGGCTACTGTTACCCTGCAAGGGCAATTAAGCCCCAGCATCATCCTCGTAGACAGCAACCAAGATGTTACCTTCAGCGGCACGGGCTCCATTACCAACAATGCCGATTTAACCAAGAAAGGCCAAGGCCAGTTGAAGCTCAATGCCGACAACCCGAATTGGAATGGTAATATCTACCTCCAAGGCGGCACCATAACCGCTACGGGCAACACTTCTTTCGGTAAAGGTGATATTCACGCAACAAGCAACGCCACTCTCAATCTGGGCGGCAAGGTCATTGACAATGATATTTACATCAGCAACGGGGCCTCGGTAGGTATCCTCGGGGGCAGTAAATTCACCGGCAGTGTTGATGTCACCGGCAACTTGGCCGTAAAATCCACCATCAACATTGCAGAGGGCGAGAGCATCACCCTGCACAGCGGCAAACACAGTGCCACTGTTACCGGCAAAGGAACCATGCGTATTGTGGATGGCTCCGTGACGCTGCAAACCGGCAAATACACCATGAGCAAGCTAGATATAGCAAGCAAGCTGACGCTCATGAAACAAGGGCTAGCTCTGGAAAAAACGGACTCTTTCATCACCATTACCGAGGGCGGCTCGCTGGTTTCATCCGGCAATATCAGCGGATGCCATCTCTCCGTATGGGACGGGAGCATCAACATACGCAACAGCAACCCCGTTAACATCACGCTGAACGGTGATTTTACGGCAGAGAACTCGTCTTCCATCCGCATTTACGGCGCACTCAAGAGTGATTCTTTCACCCTGAACCAATCTACATTCAAACTCAGTGGCGAAAAACCGCAGGCCATCAGCATCAAGAAGGGGATGAGCATCAACGGGGGAACCGGATTCACAACCAACGGCAATGTGACGGCCGCGTATCTGGAGGTAAACGACACCAAATTCACCATCGATGGCACCAAAGCGGCAGCGCTGACCCTCAAAGACAAAACAACCGACACCGCGTTTAACAACGCAACCGTCACTCTGGACGGCAAGTTGACAGCCACCGCAGGACTGCGCTTGACGGATTCCACCCTGTCAATGTCTGACCCGAGCGGCAAAAACTCCCCTCAGGCCCTCTCGGTTAAAGGCGCCCTCTCTCTGACCGATGGTTCTGACATCAGCACCAACGGTAAGATATCCGCAGCGTCGCTGGAGATGAAAAACTCCACTCTGAGCATCAGCAATATCAAGCCCCAAAGTCTGGCGCTGACGGGTAAGACGGATGCGCTCAAGCAGCCTATTACCAGCCACATCACCAACTCTACGCTTCTGCTTAACGGCAGCATGAGCGTGGCCGCGAATATGGAACTCGATAATGCCACCATTCAGTTGAAAGACGCCAACACCACCAAGCCCAAAGCATTGGCTATGGCGGTTAAGGGAGATTTGACGCTGGGCGGCAAGTCTCAGCTCTTCCTCAGCGGCGCTCTGAGTGCCAAGAATCTGACGCTGGGTACCGGCAGTATTTACATGACGGGTGAGAAACAGCAAACCATCAAGGTGAGCAATGAGTTGACCTTGAACGGTGGCACCGAACTCAACTTCGGGTTCAGCATCACGCAGAAAGACTTTGATAAGAACAAGGCTTTCAAAATTCTTACGTTCAAGGTGCTTGATACCGCTATTGAAGCCACAGACCTTTATAGCCTGTTGGGGCTCAGTGAGGATATCTGCACGCTTGACTTCGATAAGAGTCGCAAATCTATCACCCTAGTGGTAGATGACATGGATGCATGGAACAATCAAGCCGAAGCCGTGCGTAATAAAGAAGTGACCGTATCTGCAGCAACAACAGCAGAAGCAGTGGAAGAGGCAGAAGAGATTCTCTTTGCACCCACCTCTGATACCGCAGAGCTTGCACCTGAACTGGCCAAGGCGGCAGACACCTTGGTGCAGAGCACGTGGGGTACGGTGGGGGCTTCCCGCACATTCGGGGAGACCATTGCCAACCGTGGTACCCACGCCACGCTGTTGGAGGGTGGTAAGGGTGCCGCATGGATTTCTACCATGGGTGGCAGCAGCCGTATTTCTTCCGACGGCGGTCACGCCGGGGCTGATCACACGCTCACCGGTGCTGCCTTCGGTATGGAGGCTCGCCTGAGCGAGAAGTCTACCGTAGGTCTGGCTATCGGTAACAGCTGGGGCAAGGTGAGCACTTTCTCGGCTTACCCGGTAGACCAAGATTCCACCCATGCCGGTATTTACGGCAACCACAAGCTGGGTGATACCCTCAGCCTGAGCTGGATGGCCGCCCATACCCGCACGGAGAGCGATGTAAACTTGGTCGGCATGCCTTGCACGTGGTCTCAGGATGCCCTGCAGCTGGATGCCCGCTTGACTTGGGCTAAGGCGCTTAACGACCGCACCACCGTTAACGCCTTCGGTGGGCTGCAATACCTCGCCACCGACAGCGGTGAATGCAACGGCATCAAGACCGGCTCCTTGCAGAACCTGCGTGCGGAAATCGGCGTAGGGGCCACTCACCGCATCACCGGCGACACCATGGTCTACGGTGAGCTGAGCTTCATCGGCGATGTAGTACGCAACAATCCCACGGCCGACCTCGGCGGACTCCGCAGCCACGGTACCAACCCCGGCCGTGCCGGCATGAACCTGAGCGTAGGCGCCTCCCACCGCCTCAACGACGACTGGAGCGTCAACGCCACCTACAACCTCGAGCTGATGCAGAATATCACCTCCCACGGCTTGAATGTAGGTGCCACGTACAGTTTCTGATAAAAACAGACATCTCACCAACATGCACACACGGCAAGACGCGCTGTGTGTGCATGCGTTTACAAAGGCTAACATCAGATTTCTACTCGAAAAGCAAGAAAAATAGCAGGAATTAGCCTTACACTGCAATTTTTGACTTCACAAAAGGTGGAGTATGGTGTAGAATACAACCGTATTATGGCTATTCAGATGCAGAGAACGCTCAGTAAGTGTGCCTCAATTGAAGGCACTTCCCTCCACACGGGGTTGCCCGTACGCCTGACCATTAAGCCGGCCGAACCGAACACCGGCTTTAAGTTCCGTCGTATCGACCTGCCGGACAAACCGTTCATTGATGCCTCTGCCGCCAACGTGCAGACGGTAGAGCGCGCCACTACACTGGCCGTAGGCTCCGTTAAGGTACACACCGTAGAGCATATTCTCTCTGCCTTGACCGGCATGGGTGTAGACAACGCCATTATTGAAATGGACTCCAACGAGCCGCCCATCGGCGATGGCTCCGCTGCACCTTATGTGAATCTGATTAAGCAGGCCGGTATTGAAGAGCAAGATGTTCCCTGCCATGTATGGGAGATTCGCGAGCCGATTCAGGTAGAAAACAAGAACGGCAGCCGCATCATCATCATGCCCGACAAGAAGTTCCGCGTATCCGTCACGGCTGTTGGGCCTGAGGGGCGCGTCACGCAATACTTCACCTCTGAGGTAAACCCCGAGATGTATGAAAAAGAGCTTTCCACAGCCCGTACGTTCTGCTTCTATGAAGACGTGCAGCCTCTGCTGGACAAGGGGCTCATTCAAGGTGGCACGCTTGACAACGCCATCGTGATTAAGGGGGATCAGTACATTTGCGCCGGCGGTCTGCGTTTCCACAACGAATGTGCACGCCACAAAGCCATGGATATGGTGGGCGACCTCATCCTGAACGGACACCGCATCCTTGGCCACGTCATCGCCGTGATGCCCGGCCACGGTATCAACACGCAAATGGCCTCTGCCCTGCAGAAGAAGTTTGACAGCATGGAGGCCATGAAGCCCAAGCCTTTCATCTTCCCCTCCGGCGACACTGTACTTGATACCACCGAAGTGCTCAAGTTGTTGCCCCACCGTTATCCCTTCATGCTGGTAGACCGCATTCTCGGCTTTGAGGGCGATAACAAGTGCGTAGGCCAGAAGAACGTGACCATGAATGAGCAGTTCTTCCAAGGTCACTTCCCCGGCAAGCCTGTCATGCCCGGCGTATTGCAGCTGGAGGCCATGGCTCAGGTGGGCTCTATCCTCATGCTGCGCCTGCCGGAGAACCAAGGAAAGATTGGCTACTTCATGAGCTGCGACAAGGTGAAATGGCGCAAACCCGTGGTACCGGGCGATGTCATTATCATTGAGGCCGAGCTTGTCAAGATGCGCGGCGCTATCGGCGTATGCAATGCCCGCTGCACGGTAAACGGCGAGATAACATGCGAGGCTGAGCTCAAATTCATGGTAGCAGACGCCTGATAAAACGGCTGTTTCGAAAGAAAAATTGCCAAAAAAGAAGAAACAGGCTTGACATGCGCTCAAAATAGAGTATCATATCTCGCCCCGACCGCGAAAGCGGAACAGAGAAACTTTTAACGTAAACATAGAAACAAGATTATGAGCAAGAGAACATACCAGCCTTCCAAGCGCTGCCGCAAGCGCCAGTTCGGTTTCCGCGCCCGCATGGCTACCAAGAACGGTCGCGCCATCCTCGCCCGTCGTCGCGCTAAGGGTCGCAAGCGTCTTCTGCCCAAGGGTGTGGAGATTCACTACAAGCGCCACACCATCCAGCACGGTGTTTAATTTACAGCGGGTTGAATGTACTGCATAACGGAGAAACCGGCAGCACATAAAAAACCCGGGAGCACGCAACGTCCTGTTGTAAGATGCAGCTCAAGCGTAGCCAAACCATGAAACGAGCCTCGGAGTTCGCCATGGTGCGCAACGAGGGCAGCTCTGAAGCAGGACGTTTCCTTATTCTGAGCACAGCGCCGTTGCCGGAAAAAGCAGAGCAAGGCTCCCGCTTCGGTATCATTACGACGAAGCGAATCGGGCACGCTGTATTGCGCAATACCCTGCGCCGCCGCGTAAGGGAAATACTGCGAGCCCACGGCGAACCGTTAGCACAAGGCCTGTATGTAGTCATTGTTGTCCGCAACCGCGCCGCCATGACCGACTATGCAGGTTTGGAGAAAGATTTCCTCAAGCTACTGGCCCGCAAGCACCTGCGCCCGCAAGCATGATAAAAAGCATTATCATAGCCCCTGTTCGATTTTACAAGCGGTTTCTGAGCAAACCGCTTCATGCTATTTGCGGTCCACACTCCGGGTGCAGGTTTCAGCCCTCCTGCTCCACCTATTTTATAGAAGCAGTACAAGAACACGGGGCCATCAAAGGTGCCTGTATGGGCATATGGAGAATTTTACGTTGTAACCCTTGGGGTGGATATGGGTATGATCCCGTACCGCCTCGCAAACTCAAATAATCAAAACCCTACCCACGGTCATTTTATGGATAAAACATCAGTCATCGTTGTCAGCACATGCGTAGCCCTGCTGGGTCTCAACTGGTGGTACTCCGGTACCCTTCAAGAGGAAAAGCAGGCAGCCGAGGCTGCACAAAAAGCAGCGCAGCAACCCGTAGCCGCCCAAACGGCTACCCCTACCCCGGCAGCAGAGCAACCCACCGCAGCCCCGACAGATACCACAGCAGACGCCCAGCCCCAAGCCACCCCGGCCCCGGCTGCACCTGCTGAGCCCGCACTTGAAACTCTGCACACCTTGGTTTCCAAAGATTCTGCCGGTAAAGAAATTGCCCGATTCAGCATCCAGAACATCGGCGGCGGCGTGCTCAATGCACAAATGCTGGAGCAAAAGGTAGACAGCACCAAGCCCGAGGAACTGGGCGACGTACGCATCAATGGCCTTACCCCCGTTGGGCAGAAGCACTATGGCATCGGCACGCTCATGTTCAACCTGAGCAACGATAACGAGCCTCTGTTCGACGGCTCCGTCTACCGCAAGGTAGAGGAGACCCCCACCTCCGTCACCATTACCAGCGATAACGTACAATATAACGGCTGCGTATTCAGCGTGACCAAAACGTTCAGCATGGTTCCCCTGCAGCAGGGAGATGAAACGCTGGAGGGTAACACCTATGCCCTGCGTGTGGATGTGACCCTCAACAACACCGGCAAGACAAACCTCGTCATCAATAACTGGGGTCTGTACGGTGGCGGCATCTGCCCCGTCAATGACAATGAGGGCTCCGTCTACACCTACTACATTACTCTCAACAACGGCAACTTCGAAAAAGAAGACGTGGGTACGTTCAGTTCTTGGTTCGGCAGTGATAAAAAGCGCATCTACGACACCGACTTTGAGAAACTGGAGTGGGCCGGTCTCATGAACCAATACTACGCCACCATCATTCAGCCGGCTCGCAACAGCGGCACCGCTACGGCCAACGCCATCTACGCCGCCCCGGTAGATTTCCGACTGCCCGGCGCAGATGACCAGGTGAAAGGCTTGGTCATGGGCTTCGGCATGCCTGCTGTCAACATCGGCGCTGGTGCCACTCAAAGCTTTGCATACGAGACCTTCACCGGCCCCAAGTACAACCTCATGCTCGCCGCCATGACGGAGGAGTTCCGCATGATTGACGACATCATGGACTACGGCTGGGTATACCTCATCAGCTACCCCATGAACTGGATGATTAACACCTTCTCCGGCTGGGTCGGCAACTGGGGTGTGGCCATCATCATCATGACCTTCGTTATCCGCTTGCTCATCTGGCCCCTTTACCGCAAGAGCTACATGAGCATGAAGCGCATGAGCCTGCTGCAGCCCATGATGCAGGAAATCAAGCAACGCTGTGGCGATGACCGCCAGCGCGCCAGCATGGAAATGATGGGCCTGTACAAAAAGTACAATATCTCCCCGCTGGGTGGCTGCTTGCCCATGCTGCTGCAAATCCCCATCTTCTTCGCCTTCTTCTACGTATTGCAAACCGCAGCCGAGCTGCGTGGCGCACACTTCCTCTTCTGGGTGACTGACCTCTCCCAGCCGGACACCGTATGCCACATTCTCGGTCTGCCGCTCAACATCCTGCCGTTCATCATGGCCGCCTCCATGATTGCCATGATGAAGATGAGCCCCTCTGCCGGTGACCCCATGCAGCAGAAGATTATGAAGTTCATGCCCCTCATGTTCTTCCTCTTCTGTTACACATACCCCAGCGCTTTGGCTCTATACTGGACCACCACTAACATTATCTCCATCATTCAGACCCTCATCATCCGCCGCCTGCCCCAACCTACGCTGGAGCAAGCCGCCGCTGAGGCCTCTGCCAACGGCAAAAATAAAAAAGAAGGCTTCTTTGCACGCATTCAACGCATGGCCGAAGAGCAGCAAAAACAGCTCGAAGTCCAAAAACGTGGCAACATGCGCAATGTTACCAAAAAGAAGTAATCTTTCATCACTTCTCTGATTTTTTCAAAACGCGCCCGGCATTCGGGCGCGTTTTTTGGCTTCTCAAGAAAATAAAGCTTGACCCCACTCTAGCTTTATGCAAAAATAACGGCAAGAAGATATGCGTTACAAAATTTTAACAGCAGAAGAGGCAGCAGAGCTCATAGAAGACGGGGAGTGCATAGGCGTGAGCGGTTTCACAGAGGCCGGCGCCGTCAAGGTGGTACCCAAGGCTATTGCAGAGAAAGCGAAAGCCGAGCACGCAGCGGGGCGCCCGTTCAAGCTGAAAGTGATGTGCGGAGCCTCCAACAGCGCGGCGGTGGACGGTGAGCTGGCCGCTGCAGAGGCCGTATCCATGCGCATGCCCTACATGTCATGTCCGTTGACACGCACACAAATCAACAATGCAGAGGTATCGTATCAAGACCCGCATATCTCACTGTTTGCGCAAAACATGCGCTACGGCATCATCCCTCGCGTCAAAACGGCCATTGTCGAGGCCTGCGAAGTAACGGATGACGGCAAAATCACCTTCACCATGAGTCAAGGCTCCTCGGCAGACTTCTGCTTGCTGGCAGACCGCATCATCGTAGAGCTCAACAGCTACCACCAACCGTGTCTCAAGGAGATACACGACATATTCATCCCCGAAGACCCGCCCAACCGTACCCCCATTCCCTTGGTATCCCCCGAGGAAAAAATAGGCACCCCTTATGTACAGGTAGATCCGGATAAAATAGTGGGCATTGTGCACACCCACCTCAAAGACGGCCTGCCACCCTACCGCCCCGGCGACGCCGTTACCGACAAAATCGGTGAGAATGTCATTCGCTTTTTAGAGCATGAATACCGCGTAGGCCGCATACCCGAGAACTTCCTGCCTATACAGAGCGGTGTGGGTAACGTGGCCAACGCCGTATTGGCAGCCCTGGGGCGCTCTACCGTTATTCCTCCCGTCAAAATGTACACCGAGGTTATACAAGAGGCGGTTATCAACCTCATCAAACAAGGTAAAATCACCTTTGCGAGCGGTTGCTCACTGTCCGTATGCGATGACACCATGGCAGAGATTTACCGTGATTTTGACTACTGGAAGCACAAGGTTCTGCTACGCCCCACCGAGATGACCAACAACCCCGCCGTAGTACGCCAGCTGGGGCTCATCTGCATGAACACTGCCATTGAGGCCGACATCTTCGGCAACGTCAACTCCACCCACCTGCTGGGCAACAAAGTCATGAACGGAATCGGCGGCAGCGGAGACTTTGCCCGCGCCGCAGCCATTACCATCTTCTCATGCCCCTCCGTAGCCAAGGGAGGCAGTATCTCAGCCATTGTACCCATGGTATCACACGTGGACCACACCGAGCACGACGT
>JAFYUT010000093.1 GCA_017549485.1 Akkermansia sp. | reverse complement strand
TTCCCCGTCATTCGTGAGTGGGTGGATGGCTTGAACAACCTGTATTTGGTGGGGCGCAACGGCATGCACCGTTACAATAATATGGACCACTCCATGCTCTCCGCTATGGAGGCTGCCAACAATATCGCTGCCGGTATTACCGCCAAAGACAATATCTGGGAGGTGAATACCGAGAAAGAATATCATGAGTCCAAGTGACGTCAGTATCCGCCGTAAAAGGTGGATTCTTGTACTCTTCTGCCTGATAACTTTGGGCAGCATCGTGCTTTTTGCTCCATCAGGCGACATGTACGTGGATGAGTACGGCGATAAACACGTGCCGGGCTTTTTTAATGATGCCGTCATTACCTATGCCGACCAAATAAGCGGGTCTCAGCCTGTTACCGATTGGCATTGCGCTCTTTATATGTATGAGGGTAGGGTAATGCATAGCTTGCTGGAGGCTGTGACCGCGGGTGAGGTGGATGGCATTTTGCCTCAGCGTGTCTTCATGTGGGTGGCGGATATGCTGTTGCTGGCCAACTTGGCGTATTGGCTGGCTCTGTTGCTGCGGCGGGATGTGCGTTGGGGGTGGATGGCGCTGCCTTTGGGAGGCAGCATGGTGTTGCTGCACATAGGCCTTGGGGTGAGTTTGGATTATTTTTTCTGCACCTGCGTGTTCAGTGCCGTCAGCCTGAGCATGGTGTTGTACCTCAGCGAGCGCAAATTGGTCTGGGTATTGTGTGGTCTGGGGTTGGTAGTGTTGATGTGGCACATGGTAGAGTACCGCCGTAATGCCGCGTTGCTGTTGCCCATCTTCATGTATTTGCTCACGGCTCGGTGGATGCTCTCTTGCCGAATACCACTTAAAGCCACCGTTGCTGCGGTGTTTACCTTGGTGCTATACGTTGTGGCTACCCGCTTCATTGCCTTGTGTGCGCTGCCGGTGGTGCACAAGCCCTCTATGGCTCCCATGGTTGAGTCAGATTTGCGCATTGCCGCCGTGCTTGAGAATGAACGCGTGGCCGAATGGGCTCGGCTCAAAGAGAATGGGTTGCCCGTGTATGAGCATGAGTATTGCGACTCTATCACGGCGTATTGGGGGGGGGCTGATGTCAATACTACGGATTGGGACCGAGTGTGGGCTTATTACCTGCATGCGTGGAAAACTAACACCGGCAATATGCTGATGGCGCGTGTGTTACAGCTCTCTCAATTTTATTGGAGCGGTAGTACCCCGTGGATTGTGGAGGTTACGGCAGATGCCATGTACCCGCAAATGGCCGATAATCACAAACGCTGGCAAACGCTCAAACCAACCGATATTGAGTATTTGTACCTGCGCATCTTGCGCTTGGGTGTTACTCTTGCCTCCATTTGCCTGTGTCTGCGCTATGTGTGGTTGTGGTTGGTGAAGCGCCGAGAGCTGACCGCTGAGCAATACTTGCTTATGATTATTACCGGTGTAGCCACGTCTTACTCCTTGAGCTACGTGGTTGTAACTCCTACGTCTGATTTCCGGTATCTGTTACCTGCTCAGATGCTTGGGTGTATTGTATTGTGCTATCTGTGGATAAAACGTCTTATTGCGAACACGGTGAATAAGTAATAGCTTTACTTGTTCATGCTTTTTTGCGTGCAATCAGTTCCGCATAGGTCACACCCGTTCCGCCGAAAATATCCAACGCGCTTCCTACGGTGGCATCAAGCGAACCGTGAGAGAGGGTGTCAATCAGCTCAAAATCTGCCATCGTGCTGATGCCACCGGCGTATGTCATGGGGCAGCCGCGCCAGTTGCCCAGTAATTCCACCAGCTCACGGTCAATACCATTGCATTTACCCTCTACATCTGCCGCGTGAATGAGAAATTCATCACAGTAGTTTGCCAAGGCATCAAGTGTGGCGGGGCAGATTTCTAACTCGGTGAGCGTTTGCCAGCGGTTCATGGCCACGGTCCATCCCTTGTCGGTGCGGCGGCAGCTTAAATCCAGTACGAGGTGCTTTTTGCCTATACGCTCCAGAAACGCTTCCAAAACGCGGAGCTGTATCTTACCAACGGAATCAAACAGGGCGCTTGTTACAATCACGTGAGAGGCTCCTGCATCTAACCATTCCTGCGCGTTTTGCGGGGTAATGCCACCGCCAATCTGCAAGCCCCCGCGGTAGGCGGACAGCGCAGAGCGTGCGGCAGCATCATTGTCGGGCCCCAGTTTAATGACGTGCCCTCCCGTTAATCCATCCCTTTTATAAAGCTCTGCATACCATGCAGCCGGGTGTTCCGCAACAAAGTTCGTGTGCAAAGTAGAGTCATTGTCGGTAAGGCTGCTACCGACAATTTGTTTCACTTGGCCGTGGTGTAAATCAATGCAGGGGCGAAAGCTGGTCATGGTGTATCTTGTTACACGCATACTGTATCACATTTTCAATCAATAATCGAAAAAAATGTTTGACATATCTTGATTATTATGATACTAAAATAACGGATAAAATAACAATCCACTTATCAGCTATGAAGAAAAACCTTATTCTTGCTCTTGCCATGGTTGCACCCGCATTTGCCGGTGAGCCAGTTGCCCCCATCACTGTGGTACAACCTGCTCCTGTAGCAGCTCCCTCTGTATGGGCTGTGGAGGTAGGTCCTTCCTACACTCTCGCTACCAAAGATTTGGTAGATGATATTGACGGTATTGACATGGCTGGTATTGATATCACCGGTGTGTACAACATTAACGAAAACTGGGCTATCACTCTGCGTGGCTCTTGGGCTTATGGTGAGAACAGCGATGACGTATGGTACAATACCGATACTCAAGAGTACTTGCTCGATGACGTTGACGGTGAGGCATGGAGCCTGATGCCCGGTGTTCGTTATCGCGATGAGCTTTGCGAGAACTGGAACTGGTATGTAGGTGTCAACATGGGTGTGACACATTTAGAGCTCAAGGCCGGCCCTGATACCCCCGATGCCACCGGTTTCTCCTACTCTGTAGAGGCCGGTGTACAATACGAAATCAACAACGACTGGTACGCTTACGGCGCTGTTTACGGTGCCGGTAGCACTGCTGATCCCGCCGGTGTTGATGATCAGTTCGGGGTTGGTATTCGTGCCGGTGTAGGCTTCGAGTTCTGATACTCCTGAAACTCAGCAACATTGTTTAAGGCGGGGCAAGTGCTCCGCCTTTTTGCATGTGTGAGGTAAAGCTCACTCCGAATGGAAATCACTCCGCTGTATGGTATATGTCTACCCTTGTACCGTAAGATACAGCATTGAAAATGGGCAGACACGCCTCTTTGGGCAAACGGATGCACCCGTGAGATGAGGGCGTGGCCCTAATATCCCCTACATGTAAACCGATACCATCGTAGGTAAGGCGCATAAAACAGGGCATGGTAACATGGTAGATATTAGAGCGGTGGTGTCGCCTTTTTTCTTTAATGGTGAATGAGCCTGTGGGTGTTTCATAGCCCGGCATGCCGGTACACACCGGAAACTCCAGCGCCGGCTGCCCGTTGATATAAAAGACTCCTCGCTGAGTGGCCAGATTGATTTCCAGATGCTTATGTCCATTTTGTTTCAGCAAGGCCTCATTTATGGTAACGACAAAGTGATTGCGTTGCTGCGGCTGCAGATGTTGCACGGGCGCTTGACGCGGGGCGGATTCTTTTGTCGGGGCTGAGGCGGTATGCAGTCGGTATACACGCACACCCTCAGCTTGAGGTTGAGAACAGTTGCAAAGTAAGATACAGAATCCTATGAGACACACACCGGGCAGTTTCATGCTCTCATGCTAGCATGAGTTGCAGTGGCAGACAAGCGGAAACTCTACTTGTTTGCGGCTGATATAGCGGTCCTATTTTGAGGGAAGTGAGGGGGTGTTTTCCTCTGTTTCAAACGCTTGCACATTGTAGTGGCGTTTCAGTAAAAGCTCCGTTTTGTCACCCGGTGAGCCAGCGGGGGAAAAGTGAACTTCTGCAGTAATGGTGAAATAGCGGTGTGATTCCCCCAATTTAATGGAGAAAAACGGCGCGTTTTTATCAAAAACTTCGGCATGGTTGCCTAAACGGCGTCTGCCTTCCATGTCGTGGAGAGCCAGTGGTACATCATGTCTGAATACCTCCGTTGGGTCGGCAGAGTATTGTGCCGCATGGGAGTACAACAATAGGGTCTTGTTGGTGTCTCGTTCTCGTATCACCAGAATCAGCGTGCCTTTTCGCCCGGGATTGGCGTAAATCTCAGCCTGATAAATGCCGAATTGGGAGGCCGGCTCGTTCATCAGCAACTCTGTCTTGCCGTCTTTAATGCAATATTCTCCCTGAATCAGTTTCTCTATGGTATCGGGAGTGGGTGTAGCAGCTAAGGGAGCCAATTGTTGATCTATCTCGGCAATGGCTGCATTAATGGCGTTGTATGCAGTGGCTTTTGCATTACTGCCTCGCCATGCCAACAAGAGGTATCGCTTGCCCCCTAAATCTAAAGCAAAATCCGGTATTTCATCTGTCTCGTTTTCCTCGGGGGCAGATATGGCATCCCCCGGTGCCTTTACCACGTAGCCATCGGGCATGGTTTCACCGGCCGATACCGAGCGAAACGCCACATGCACGGCGCCAATCAGCCCTTCGTCCGTTTCGGCAATCATCACAGCGTGGCCGGGTTTGCTGTAAAATGTATCGTCATGGGCAGCGTATGCCCATTTGGGGGCAGTGTTCAGGTACTGCTCAAAAATTTCGGGGTAATCCTTTTCCAGCTTCAACAAATTGTCTGCGGGGTGTAGTGTGGTAGCCGTAGCCTTGAGTTGAAGCGGGGCAAGATATGTACTGAGCGCAGAGGGACCTTTCAACCGTTCTTTTGTCTCGTGAACGGTGTCTGCCAGTTGTTGCAGCTGTTGTTCTTCCTCAGGGTAGGGCGATGGCGTATCTGCCTCAATAGCCAGGCTGATGAAAAGCTGCCACACCACCCAACATACGATGAAGAAAAACATCAACTGCCAGATAGCACGCAGGTTTTTCAACCTCAGGAAGAAAAGAACAGTGCTGACGACCACTTGCGTAACAGAAAGAACCATGCACAGCATAATCAGCCACCCGCAAATGTCTCGGATAGTTTGCTGCGTATCTCCCTCTGCAAACGGAAATAAAATGGGCACACAGGCCAAGAGGGCCACACCACCCATAACGCTCAAAAATTTCCAAGGGTGCAGAACCCAGTTAATTGCAAATTTTCGCAGCATAGTTTACGGTGTGTGTGTAGGTGAGACTTTGAATTGCTCGGGGTGCCGGAGGATGTATAGAGCATTAGTGGCACGCGGTGCAGGGGAGACCAGCTCACGGTAGCGGTGTACGGCAGATTGCCGTACGTATGGGTCCGCACTTAATGCTCCATCCTGCAAGAGCATGGCTACGGCATCTGCATAGGGGGTAAGCCCCTCGCTGCGCAGCTGTGTCTCTACCCGTTGAACCACATCGACAGTCAAGTTGTCAAATTGGCCGGTGCGCATGGCTTCATCCACCCTGGCGCTTTCATATAAATGGCGTTGAGTCGTGTTGAGCTTGGCCTCCGCCGGGTTTTGCGGGTCAATTCCCCACGCTTTTTCCAATTCTCCGGGTTCCGGAGCAAGCAAATTATTTTGTTTCAGTAGAATGCGGCAAGCATAGTAGGCTACCTCGGGGTCTCTGCTTCTGGTGAAATCTTGAATCAGCGGCAGAACTGCTTGTCCTTCTTGCCTCTCCAGCATTTCAAGCACCAATATCAGGGGGCGTGCCGAGTTGCAAGAAATCATGTCTTCTCCCTCTTTGGGCAGTAATGTTTGCAAGCGTTGCAGGGCAGACCTCAGCTTGGCGGCATCAACCTCCCAATAGATATTGTGTAATGCTTGCAGAACCCTAATGGGGATTTCTTCTATAAAATGCTCACCGTGTTGCCAATACACCAAGTTGTTAACGTAGTTTGCGGCGCGCTCGGCATCTGCCAAGCGCAAAAAGGCAAGACAATCTTCTATGGCTCCCTCCGGTATACGCTCAGCCGCCTCACAGGAGAGGTAGCAACGCAGTTTGTTTTCTACTCGGTCGTAGGCGGGGGCACAGTATTTGCGGCTCAGGTAGCTGCGGCATTCCTCGTGCGTGGTGAGGTTGGCCTGATTGACGCGCATGCGCATGTAGCGGTTAAGAGCCAGCGTGTCGTATGGTATGCGTATGGATAACTCCTTGGGTAATAGCTTCTTTTGTTGCAAGACGTTGAGAAGCTCCGGCTTGCTTTGCATGTAAAAGAGAGCACTGCAACCGGCAGCGTTCTCGTGCATGGCATCTGCACCCGCGCCGAGCAATTGCTCAAACGCCATATCCACCGCCTGTGCAAAGTGGGCATCGTGCAGGTAGCGGTAATCTTTCTCCAGCACGTGGCAAAGCAACAGCAGCGCCGTGTCTCCCGCGGAGTCTTGCGCATTCGGGTTTGTGCCTTGCTGTAACAGCTCTTGCATGTGGCGCAGGGATGCACTGCCGTTAAAGTTTTCTGCCACCCCCTGAAGCTCAAGTTCGGCCTGTTGCTGTTGATTAAGTCCCGCGGTTGACGGTGCAGCCACCTCCTGCCCACCGACCAGAGGCAGGACGGAGAGAGTAAACAGAAATGTTGAGATGGTGTAACGCATGCCGTTCTTGAGAAATCTACCTTATTGCGGGGCGTTTGTCAATCTTACTTTGCAGATGCGGGCGATAAGAAGTCTGCTTCGTGCTGCAAAATATAGCGAGCCGTGGTAATTTCCAGCTCATATCGCCAATCTTTCCCCATGGCTTCCAGTTCGTCCAGTTTGGTTGGGTTGTCCATGTTATCGGCATATTCACCGTATACTTTAATGGCGTTATTCGGGGCGCCGATGGTGCGTAATGCCTCAATGAACTCTTTTTTGCGGTCTGCCGTCATGTTGCCGTACCACATTTCTTCTAAAGATGTAGCGAGTAGGGCTGTTTTGATGGCCTCGGTGTCGGCTTCTCGTCCGTGAGCATCCAACCACTGTTTGACGCCTCCATTCGTGCAACGGGGAAGCCCTTTTTGCTGCAATTTTGCCCCCCAAGCTCCGGCGCGTACCGCGATATGGGGAGATTCGCAGAGCTCGGTAATGATATCGGCTGCTCCGGCATCTCTTCCCAGCAATTCAACTGCTTCTGCTGCCAGTATGTGGTCATTGATGCTCAGCGCTTGTTGTACTATGCCCAGTATCTTGTCTCTTGCTATACAAACATCTTTCACATCTTGCAGTATATAGATGAGAGACGCCGCGGAAACATGGTGACAATTCATTTCATCATCCTCGTTTTCATGCAAGTGCGGGGCGATGGACCATAAGGATGACCCATTAATGACCTCTGCCGCCTGTTGCGGGCTGATGCGTTGCAGTATTTCTGCGGCGCTCAGCAAGGCTACATCAAAACCTCGGTAGTGCATTTGCTCCTCTGTCGGGGTAAAGATGGAGGCAATATGTTGCAGGTGGGGTAGGGCTTGCTCGGCTGTCATCTTACGCATGCCGGCGCGGCTCAAGTCATCCACCAGAGAAACGCCGTCTCTCATGGCTAATGGTGGGGCAGACAACACATGCCCATGGGCGGCCAGAGCCTCCAGCGCACCGTCTTTGTTGGCCAAAATATCGTAGGCGCACAGCCCTGCATATTCAGATTCCGCCCCGGCAATCAGGTCGGCATCTGCCCCCTTATCCAGCAAGAACGCAATGTAGCTCAACCATTGGGTACGGAATTCCGTATCCTCAAGAAAATTCAAGTTAGCCGCCGCCGCCTGCAGCAGAGTTGTGCCGCAGAGCGTGGTGTTGATATCCACGCCTTTGCTCAAATATTGCTCCACCATGCGCCTATTGACACGGCCATCGTAACTGAACTTAAGCACATGGCCCAATGTCACCATGGTTTCACTCTCTTCGGGGGTAAGGTCTCCTTTCTGTTTCAATACTTCCTCCATCAAATCGGCCCAGCCTCGCTCTATGATAAGTCCCATATCATCAGCTGTTACCGTATTCACATATTTCAGTAAATGGCGGGCCACGGTTTCATTCTCGCACATGTGCGCAGCCGTTGCCAGTAACCCCAAATCGTGTTCTATCGGTATGTTGGCATTAGCCCCGTTTTGTATCAGCAAATCCACCAGTTGAATGATTTTTGCATCGGTATCGCCTTCAAAAACTCCCGGCGATATGGCAAAGCGCAGGGGGGTAGATGCCGCGTCACCGTACACATCGCGTGTTTGGGCATTCGGGTTCGCTCCATCCAGTAGCAGGCAGCGGGCTAGCTCGGGCTTCTTGAACAAGCAGGCTAAATGCAGCAGCGTCAAACCACTTTGAGGCGTGGCGTAGCGTGCATCTGCCGTGCGGTCAAAATGCACAATCAAGGCATTCACCTCGGCTTCGCTGTTTAATTCCACCTCAATCCACTCCTCTCCCTTCAGTGCGTTGAATCCCTCTATGATTTCTGCATACTCCGCGGCGGCTTCGGGTGTAGCCTGCCCGAAATCCCGCTCTCCGCACCCGGCCACCAGCAAGGCTCCTGCCAGTGCTGCCATTTGTCTGTATACGTGATAGAATCTCATTCTTTACCTGTATTTTAGCATACGCATTGCCCCTTGGCAAGAAAGCAATGTCAATTTACCCTCTAAATCGGGATTGTGATTTGACTTTTTCACGTAAATAGTGTATATCTCTGCGCGTTATGTGGACAGGACGTTTTTCTCAGGCTACGGCAGATTTGGTTCTTAAGTATGGCGAATCCATCTCTTATGATTGGAAACTCTATCGTCACGACATCGCAGGCTCTATCGCCCACGCCCGTGCGCAGTTAAGCGCGGGCATGCTTACTCAGGCCGAGTTTGATGCCATTGAGGGCGGCCTTAAGAGCATTCTCGCTGATATTGAGGCCGGCAATTTTGATTGGACCATCAAGCTTGAGGACGTTCACATGAACATTGAGAGCGAGCTGACACGCCGCATCGGTGCTCCCGGTGCCAAATTGCACACGGCTCGCTCCCGCAATGACCAAGTGGCTACCGATACCCGCTTGTACTGCCGAGCCGAGATTGACTCCACCCTTTCTTTGCTGCAAGACATGCAGCGTGCGCTTGTTGCTAAAGCTGAGGAGTATGCCGGGGTGCGCATCCCCGGTTATACCCACTTGCAGCGCGCTCAGCCTGTTACCGTTGGTCACCACTTGCTGGCTTATGTTGAAATGTTGGGCCGAGACGTGACCCGCTTACAAGATTGCCGCCGCCGCCTTAACATCTCCCCCCTCGGTTCCGGCGCCATTGCAGGCTCTACCATCAATTTGGACCGCTCCGCCATTGCCGCCGAGCTCGGCTTCGATGCCGTTTCCGAAAACTCCATGGATGCCATTGCCGACCGTGACTACATTATGGAGACTCTCTTCTGCCTCTCCGTCATTGGCACACACCTCAGCCGCCTCAGTGAAGACCTTGTGCTGTGGAGCAGTGCAGAGTTCGGCTTCTGCACCCTGTCCGATGCCCACACCACCGGCTCCTCCCTCATGCCGCAGAAGAAGAACCCGGACGTATCCGAGCTTACCCGCGGCAAGAGCGGCCGCCTGTATGGCAATCTCGTCAGCGTGATGGTGGCAGTTAAAGGCCTTCCGCTTACTTACAACCGCGACCTTCAAGAGGATAAAGAACCTCTCTTTGATTCCTTTGAAACGATTTCTCTTGCCTTGCGCGTTAATGCTGAAATGGTTGCCGCCATGCGAATGAATGAAGACAAGTGCGCCGCCGCTGTTTCCGACCCCCTCTTGCTGGCTACTGATTTGGCTGATTACCTTGTGCGCCGCGGCGTACCTTTCCGCCATGCTCATGAGTTGGTGGGCAAGGCCGTGGCCGTTGCCGTGGGTAGCGGTACCCCGCTCAATCAGCTCACGTTGGAACAGTTCCGTGCCATCTCCCCTGAGTACGGTGATGATGTGCACTCCGTCTTCAATCTGGACCGCGCCTTTGAGCTCCGCACCAACCCCGGTGCACCCAATCCGGCTAACACCGCCCGCCGCATAGCCCATTGGAAGTCGCTGTTGTCCTGAAAGCTGTCATTTACCGGTTAAAAATCACGATTGCCCCGGCTTTGCGTCTCTCGTCGCTCGTTTGCTTGGAGCTTATCGGAAATATACAACATTAAATATTGGCACTTCAGTATTAAAGATGTTCATGCACTGGTCTTCTTTGCTTTCTACATACCGCCTGGGGGGCGGGGCTGGTGGTACCGGCAAGCGCAGCGTTTTTAATCAAGACTACGGCCGAGTGTTGTATTCCAGCGCCTTTCGGCGTTTGCAAGACAAAACGCAGGTATTCCCCTTGGGGCGCAACGACTATGTGCGTACGCGTCTTACCCATAGCTTGGAGGTGGCTAATGTAGGCCGTGCCCTTGCCATGGAACTGCAAGATATTATCTGCGAGCAGGAAAATGCGGACGCTTTTTCACCTGAGTTACAGCGTATGCTTGGTTGCTTGGGGGATATCGTCTCCACCGCATGCTTGGCGCACGATATCGGTAATCCTCCTTTCGGTCACTCGGGTGAAACAGCTATTGAAACCGCTGTGCGTAAGCTGACAGACCGCAAAGAATACAGTTTTGAGGGCAACGCACAGGGCTTCCGCCTGCTTACACGTATATGCGACCCCATCAAAGATGCCGGCCTTAATCTTACCTGTGCTACGTTGGGTGCCTTTACCAAGTACCCGTGTACTCCCGTTTCTCGCGATAAATCCGTTTATAAAAAATACGGTGTCAATGAGGAAGAGCTCCCGGCCTTCCGAACGGTGGCAGAACAATGCGGGCTTGTTTCTTTGGGGCAAGATATATGGGCAAGGCATCCGCTTGCTTACCTTATGGAGGCGGCGGACGACATAAGCTACTTGGTAGCGGATATTGAAGATGCGTTCGTGTCACACATCATCAGCTATGAGGATGCCGTGTCGAACCTGCTGCTGCTGAGTGGTGCAGGGAATACTACACGCGATAAGATAGAGGCAGAGCGTGTACGAGGCGGTTCCCGTGCAGCCTTACGTTTGGCTCGTGCTATGACCATTGGAGCATGCATCCGCACCATGGGTGAAACTCTTCGTCTCCATTACACTGCAATCATGAGCGGAACACACCGTGGCAGTCTTATGAAAAGCTCCGGCCTTGCCCCTGCACACGCTCAGGTATCGGCATTCTCCATCAAAGAGATTTACAGTCATGAAAGCGTCATCAAGGTAGAAGTTACCGGCTTTAATGTCATGATGAAGCTCATGGAGCTGTATATGGAATGGGTAGATACCCCCGGCACTCCCCTCGGGCGCCACCTCGGTGCCATTTTGCATGCAGACCCCGCGCTTTCTGACGACCCTGCGTATCGTTTCTCTCGCGTTATCGACCATGTCTCCGGCATGACGGACTCCTACGCACTCAAAACCTACGCCGACCTTTTCGGTACCAAGTGAGGTAGCCCGTAGTTATTTGTTTGACACCTAATTTAACTCGCGCCATAGCCTTGCTCGTGATACCATGCAGGCCTATGGACATACATGCTGCCAAACGCGCCATTGATTCGGATTTCTGTCTTTCCCCTCAGGAAAAATACGAAGAGAAAGTAGAATTATCCTCCCTTATTCAAGACCCCATTGCCCGCGCCAAAGCTCTCGCCGCCGATGCCCGCGCCCTCCAACGCGCACTGGCTAAACTACGTAAAACTGCACTGCGTTGATTACCTTAATAGTTGTACGGAGTACCGATGGTATACTCGTGAAGAGGGTGGCTATCTGATAAATAGGGTAGATATATACTGTTGCCCTATTTCTTCACCTGTTTCACGACCCACGTAACAACGCCGAAGAATTCGGCGTTGGAGTCGGCGGTGATGGGAATAGGGGAGTAGGCAGGGTTTTCGGGGAGGAGACGGACGGATTTACCGATGAGTTCAAGGCGTTTGACGGTGAACTCGCCGTCTAAGGAGGCGATAATGATGTCGCCATTAGCGGCGGTGACGGCGCGGTCTACCACGAGGATGTCGCCATCATCTATGCCGGCGCCGGTCATGCTTTCGCCACGGGCACGTATGTAGTAGGTGGCTGCCGCATGGCGGATGCAGAGGGAGTTGAGGTCCAGCGTGCCGCGGAGATCACCCATGGCGGGAGACGGGAAGCCTGCAGCAACGCCTTCTGCGAAAAAAGGGATGTTTTGCATGTGGGTGGTTAAGGGGGAGATGTTGAGAGGGTGGCGTATTGATAAGAAGCCCGCCTGCGGTGTGTGTGCCACAGGCGGGGAATAAAGAGGGAGGTTAAAACGCCGGTGGCGGATTAATTTTTTGCTCTGCCGATGGCGCGGATGATTTCGCCAACAATGAGCACGGGGCAGGTTGCGGCGAGGAGGACGAGCCAGTCTGTCAGGCTGAGGTGCACGGTACGGAATACGCCGCCGCCGAACTCAACGGCAAGCACTTGCCCCACGAGAATGATGCCCATGATGAACAAGAATGCTTTGTTGGCAAAGAGACCGGTGACAAAGCTGTTGTTGGTACCGTATACGCGAGCGTTAAACAGGTTCCAGAATTGCAGGAGCACGAATCCCGTGAAGAGCATGGTGAGAGAGTGGCCGTAGTCGGCGCTTCCCTCGGCGGGCATCAGCTGCACATAAGTGATGAGTGCTGCAATGAAGGTGATACCGAAGCCGAAAATCCACTTGCTCATGCCGGGGGTAATGATGAAAGCCAGCTTGTTGCGGGGGGCTTGGTTCATGACATCATCGCTGGGGGGCTCGGTAGCCAAGGCAAGGGCGGCAAAGG
>JAFYUT010000092.1 GCA_017549485.1 Akkermansia sp. | reverse complement strand
GGCTTGCCCGCCGCATTGTGGATGGCGACGTGCCCGAGAGCATGAAAGGCAAGCGCCTTGTGAGCCTCAACATCGGCTCTATGGTAGCAGGGGCCAAATACCGCGGTGAGTTTGAAGAACGCCTCAAAGCCTTCATCAAAGAAGTCACCTCTTCCAACGGAGAAATCATCCTCTTTATAGACGAGCTTCACACCCTCGTAGGAGCCGGCGCAGGGGGCGATGGCAGCATGGATGCCGCCAATCTACTCAAGCCCGCTTTGGCACGTGGCGAGCTGCGCACCATCGGTGCCACTACTCTGGACGAATACCGCAAATACATTGAGAAAGATGCCGCGCTGGAGCGCAGATTCCAGCCCGTCTATGTGGCAGAGCCCAGTGTAGAAGACACCATAGCCATTCTGCGCGGGCTCAAAGAGCGCTACGAGGTACACCACGGCGTACACATTACCGATGGCGCCTTGGTAGCCGCGGCCACACTGAGCAATCGCTACATTACAGACCGTTTCTTGCCCGACAAAGCAGTAGATTTGGTAGACGAGGCCGCCGCCCGCCTCAAGATTGAGCTGGACAGCATGCCCGCCGAAATCGATGAGCTCAACCGCACCGCCATGCAGCTGGAGATGGAGCGCCAAGCCCTTGCCAAAGAAAAGGACAATGACTCCAAACAGCGTCTGGAAAAAATTACGCGAGAGCTGGCTGATACCAAGGAAAAGGTAGACTCAATGATTGCCCAGTGGAAGAGCGAACAAGAGGTAGTCACCCGCGCCCGCGATGCCCAGCAAAAAATTGACACCTTGCGTACGGAAGCCGAGCAAGCACAACGCCGCGGCGACTTGGGCCGCGCCTCCGAGATTCTCTACGGCGAAATCCCCGCCGCCGAAAACGCAGCCAAAGAAGCCCGCTCTGCCCTGAACAAACTGCAAAGCAGCGGTGAGGGGCTGCTCAAAGAAGAAGTCACCGAGAGCGACATCGCCAAAGTCGTCGCCACGTGGACCGGCATTCCTGCAGCCCGCTTGGCTGAGGGCGAGCGAGAAAAACTGCTGCACATGGAGGAGCGCTTGGGCGCCCGCCTTATCGGACAAAAACAAGCCGTCAAATCCGTGGCAGATGCCGTGCGCCGCTCCCGTGCAGGCTTGCAAGATGAGAACCGCCCTCTGGGCTCCTTCATTTTCCTGGGGCCCACCGGCGTGGGTAAAACAGAGCTGGCCAAGGCACTGGCAGAGTTCCTCTTTGATGATGAAGCTGCCATGGTACGCATCGACATGTCGGAGTACATGGAGAAACACAGCGTCTCACGCCTTATCGGTGCACCTCCCGGATACGTTGGGTACGATGAGGGCGGACAACTCACCGAGGCCGTACGCCGCCGCCCGTACAGCGTCGTGCTGTTCGATGAAATCGAAAAAGCACACCCGGATGTCTTCAACGTCCTCCTGCAAGTGTTGGATGACGGGCGCATTACCGATGGCCAAGGCCGCACGGTAGACTTTACCAACACCGTGCTCATCATGACCAGCAACATCGGCTCACAATTTATCCTGAATGAGCAAGATGCCCTTGCCCGCAATGAAAAAGCATTGGATGCGTTGCGCGGCCACTTCCGCCCCGAATTCCTCAACCGTATCGATGAAATCATCATCTTTGACCGCCTGCAGGCAGAGGACCTCAAGCAAATCATCCATATCCAGCTTCAGCGGGTAGAAAAACGCTTGGCGGCCCGTGGTCTCAAGATGGAGCTCAGCGATGAAGCGGCCGAGCTTGTGGCCCAACACGGCTACGACCCGGTATACGGTGCCCGCCCGCTCAAACGAGCCATTCAACATGACATTTTGGATCCCCTCAGCATGGCCATTCTGGCAGGCCAATACCCGGAGGGCGCAACCATTCATGTGCAAGCAGAGAATGGTGCTATTGTCATCAAATAAAACACCCGTTTCAACAGGTCATCCGCATCCAAAGCGGATGGCCTGTTTTTATTCGGCAAATACAAAAGGCAACACCTCTACATCAGCCGGCAACCACTCCACGCTATGCAATGTATCAGCCGTAAGCCAGCGGTAGGCGGTGTGCTCCCGCAGCTGCAGTTCCCCACTCTCTATCCGGCAAGAAAAGCAGTGCATTTTCAAATAAAACGCAGGGTACTCCCACTCCACCACGTGCAGCAACTTCCCTACGCTCACCTTTAAGGCAAGCTCCTCAAAAATCTCTCGTTCAACGGCTTGCGGAGCAGACTCTCCACTCTCAATCTTACCACCGGGAAACTCCCAACCACCGTTATGTTTATGGGGCGGGCACTGCGTCGCCAAAACGCGTCCGGCGGCATCAAATATGACGGCCGCAACCACTTCTATCATCTTTTTATCACCGCAAATCACGCGCATATTCTAACATAAACCGCCATAAAGTGCAATACTGCGCCCGAATGTTTGTTGTATACACCTAATTTCGGGTAATTTTTACAAAAATTAAACAAAATACACTTGACGTGTTTTATAAAGAGAATTAGAATAGCGCCGCGAAGCGGAAAATCCATTGGGACTCCCGCCACACGCAACCGCTAAAACATACATGCACTAACAAAGATGAACCGTCATGACAGTACGATTCATAACGGTACGGTAAGGATAAAAGCCCTGTCCGCAAATGATAATGTACCAATAACCACCACGCCCAACGAAAGGGGGCAACTATGTGCTGAAGTCAGCTGTTTTCAACTCATTTAGTTTGTATACAGGCAGTACTTCAAATCCACAGCACAGCAATATATGAATCTGCGCCACATCACGAGATTTACGTATACATTCACGAACTTTCAGGGCTGGCGAGTAGCCATCCGCCGCCAAGGACACACCCTGACTCGTTATTTTTCCGACAGGCAATATGAAAATCCGGATTCAGCCTTGCAACACGCCATTGACTTTCGGGATATGGTTTTGCAGGAATTAGAGCAACACCCGGAACAAGCCATAGAGATACTGACGAAAAACAGGCCCCAACCGCTTAAGTTGTACCCGGCAGGACTGAAACCGGGATTCAAGGAAGATACCGAGCAAGAAGAGAGCAAAGCCGGTGCATGCAGCGTACGCAGCAACAAGGTTATGCAACCCATATTAAAGAGTATTTGCAAGCGATTGCAACTGGATATGGCAAGCGTACTGAAACTGTCTCTCTACTTATTCTCTCTGCAATACGGCTGCGCCGCAGTTACGGATAAATCATTAAACGCACCTGCAACCCAACGCAGCCTGCCCTTTGCAGTAGCCGGAGAACAATTAGCGCAAGAGAACCTTATCCAGCTCATCAGCGAGCTGGAGCAACTGGGCAAGGATGCCGGGTTACCCAGTTTTGAGGAGTTCTCTACCGGCAGAATATCACCCCAACACGCATCATCGGCAGGTATCACTACCTGTGAGTCGCGGTAAGCATTTACCGGCCCACTTTGAGGCCAATTCACCTCAATAACTACCCTTCCCTACAACAAGCCTCCCGTGCCGATATTCATCAGCACGGGAGGCTTTTTTATGAGATTAAGATAGTTAATCGTACACCTTTAAGAATCGCAGCGCTCTGCCAAACAGTGTTTAGGCGTGCGGAAACAACAGCCCACAGCAAAGGTAGCCACGGTACCGATGGTCACGCGCCACGGGAAGGCGATGTGCGTCATCATATCACGAGAACCGAGGATTTCCAAGGTTATCACCACGGCAAATCCCGCCAACATGGCCAACACATTGCCCACATCATTACCTCGGGAGCGCGTCAACATACCCAGCAGGAACACCCCCAGCAGCGAGCCGTATGTATAGCCGAAAATCCCCAGAGCAATCGGCAGAATACGGGCGGCGGGATTCATCACCACATACCAAGCAGACACCGCGCCCACACCGATAAGCAGGGCGGCAAAGAGCACGGTGAGCCAACGTACGGCGCTCAATAACTGCTTTTCAGAAGCAGCGGGATTAAACACATCACGGTACCAATCTCGGGTGGCCGTGGTAGCTAAGGCATTAAGCGCGGTAGAAAGCGAGCCCATAGCCGTAGCCAACAAGGCCGCTACCAGCAAACCGCGAATCCCCACGGGTAAATGATGAATGATAAAGTACGGGAACACCTTCATCTGCTCAATCTGCCCCTCGGCCGTCATGGGCAGCTCCATGCCCACCTTGCTGTAATAAACAAACACAAGCATACCGCAAATGAGGAAAATGAGCACCACGGGGATATCAACCAACCCGGAGAGAATCACCGCACGCGTACCTGTTTTGCTATCCTTGGCGGCCAGCATGCGCTGCACCATATCTTGGTCCGTACCATGGGTAGCCATCGCCAGAAACGTGGCCCCCAAAAACGCCGTCCACAGCGTGTATTCACTGCTGAGGATATTGCGCACATCGGCCATAAAACCATCCCCGGTAATACCGAAATCAAACACCTTGCCGGGTTGCAGATTCTCCACCCCGCAAGGATTTTCAGATGTATCAGCCACGGTAGACACCACCGTGTTCCACGCCTCGACGAATGAAGAATCCCCCTTAATGGTAAAGAACAGCAGTAAAATGGTAGTACCCACGGCGATAATGAGGATGGATGCCTGCAACACATCCGTCCACACCACGGCTTTAAGCCCACCCAGCGTCGTGTAAATAGCCGTCAACACAGTAATGAGCGTAAGCGCGCCTATGTAGATAAGCACCGTCTCCATGGGCGTAGCGGTATCTTGCCCCACCACGAACATGTAGGCAATGACCAACAAAATACCGGCAAAATACAAGCGCACACCACTGGCCAACACGCGGCTGATGAGGAACGTAACACTCGCCCAGCGGCGCGTGGTGATGTCGAAACGCTTTTGCAGGTACTCGTAAATGGATACAACCTTGTAGTCATAATACGGTTTCAAGAAGAGCTTACCCACAATAATACGCCCCAACACGGCACCTATGCACAGCTGAGCATAAGCAAAATTACGCAGCACAAAGCCCTCCCCGGGGGTACCGAGAAACGTGGCTGCACTTATCTCAGCCGCAATAATAGAGGCCAAAATCGCCCACCAAGGCATAGAACGCCCGCCGAGGGCATAATCCTCCAAGCTGGACTGCTTGCGGCCGGCATACAGACCTATGCCGATAATGGCTACAAAGTAAACCGCAACAACAACAAAATCCCACATAAAAAGCAATCAGAAAAAAACAAAGTACAAAGTGCAAAGCGAAAATCAACTTTGTACTTTGTACCTTGTCAATTGAATGTTCGTTTAGCCCTGCTTCTTCTCAAGTGCGGCAGCTACCAAACCATGGAACAAGGGGTGCGCCTTGGTCGGGCGGCTCTGGAACTCGGGGTGATACTGGCAGGCAATGAAGTAGGGATGCCCGGGAAGCTCCACAACCTCCACCAAACCATGCTCATCATTCACGGCAGAGATAACCAAGCCGGCTTTCTCGCAAGCCTCACGGTAATCTGCATTGAACTCGTAGCGGTGGCGGTGGCGCTCAGAGATAACCTCTGCACCGTCATAGAGCTTGCTGCACAGGGTATTCTTCTGAATATGGGCGGGGTATGCACCCAGGCGCATGGTGGCACCCATGTTGGTGATGGTCTTCTGCTCTTCCTGCAAGCAGATAACGGGGGCTTCGGTATCCTTGTTGAACTCGGTAGAGTTGGCATCCTTAAGGCCCAGCACATTGCGGGCAAACTCAATTACGGCAACCTGCATGCCGAGGCAAATACCGAAGAACGGGATGTTGTTCTCACGGGCATACTGCACGGCCATAATCTTGCCTTCTACACCACGCTCGCCGAAACCACCGGGCACCAAGATACCGTCCACCGCGCCAATCATATCAGCGCAGTTGCCCTTCTCAAGAGCCTCGGCATCCACGCGTACGATTTCTACGCGGCAATCATTGGCAGCACCGGCATGGGTGAAGCTCTCGTATATGGACTTATAGGCATCTTGCAGGGAGATATACTTGCCCACCACAGCAATACGCACGCTGTGAGACGGGTGAATCACACGGCCCACAAACTTCTGCCACTCGTCCATCTTGGGCTTGGGCACGGTGATACCGAGCACCTCGGTCACAATACGGTCTACACGGTCGCGGCCCAAATCAAGCGGGCACTCGTAAATGCTGTGCTTCACATCGCAGAAAGCCACCACGTTGCGCGGGGACACGTTGCAGAACATACCAATCTTGGTCTTCTCTTCCTCGGTGAGGTTGTCCATCTCGGTACGGCATACGATGATGTCGGGCTGAATACCGATTTCGCGCAGCTTGGCCACACTCTGCTGGGTGGGTTTGGTTTTGGTCTCACCGGCAGCCTTAATGTAGGGCAACAGGGTTACGTGGATAAAGCAGCAGTTGTGGCGGCCTACCTCCAGCGCAAACTGGCGCAGAGCCTCCAAGAAGAGGTAGCCCTCAATATCACCCACCGTACCACCGATTTCGGTAATGATAACATCGCACTCTTTGTTCTTTTCCGTCAGGTCATAGAGGCGCTGCTTAATCTCATTGGTCACGTGGGGGATATACTGCACGGTCTTGCCCAAGTAGTCACCGCGGCGCTCCTTCTCCAGCACCTGCTCAAACACCTTACCGCTGGTCAGGTTGTTGAGGCGGGAAAGCTCGCAATGAATGAATCGCTCATAGTGCCCCAAGTCAAGGTCCGTCTCGGCACCGTCATTCAACACATACACCTCACCGTGCTGGTAGGGGCTCATGGTGCCGGGGTCAATGTTAAGATACGGGTCAAACTTCTGCATCGTGACATCCAACCCACAATGCTCAAGAAGCGTACCGATAGAGGCTGCGGCCAAGCCTTTGCCGAGAGAGGAAACTACGCCGCCTGTTACGAAAATGTATTTCATGGTTGTGCTTAGTTATTATGTTAGCCACATCTTAGCAGTTCCTCAAGCTCTTGTCGAGCTTTTGCCTATCTGCCACCGGCGCAACAGTGTTCTATACAGCTCTACTCATTTTTCTAATGCGTTTATAACACAAATGTTACATTTTGTGCTTGCAATACGGCAAAAATCTTTTATACTTTATTAAGCACCTTTATAAAGTCAGGCATTTTTACCATGATTGGCAGTGAAAAACGGGTTATACGAGCATTGCAGGAGCGCGGGGAAGCCACGCGCCCGCAACTGGCCGCGGCCACCGGGTTAAGTTTGGTAACGGTCAACCACGTGGTAGCGAAACTGAGCCGCAGCGGCGAGGTGCGGAGCCTGGGGGTAGTACCCTCCGGCGGGGGGAGGCCCGTACAATTATACGGCATCAACCCGGGGCACGGGTGCCACATCATCATACGGCTGGCAAAAGAGGGCAATCTCTTGCGGGGCGAACTGGAGCAACTGGACATGACAGGCACCCTGCAACACCACAAAAGTGCGAATTTTGCCTACATAGACAGTGAAAGCTTTGACGGCTGGCTGGACCCCATCATGCGCCGCCACCACATACGCAGCATCACCTTATACACAGATGCCCCGGCCGATCTGAAAGAAACAGCCTATCACTTACAAAAGCGGTACGGGTGCAAAGTAAGAACCCCCTCTTGCGCCACCTTGCTCTCCGCCCGCAAAGACGGAGAATTAACCCTGTGCTTACCCGATGGCGCAGAAGCAAGCGGTGCCTATGTTCACGGGGGCAAAACACAATCCTGCGGCACACTTTCCCTACTGCCGCTGCCCTGCAACTGGCAAGAAATCGACCACACGGACCGCGTACTCTTAGAAGAAACCGTGGCACGCCTCCTGCAAATACTCATCTGCATACTGGCCCCCACGCGCATTTGCCTCTACACCCCGGCATGGAGCAGCAGGCTGATGGAGCGCATACGCTACAACACCACCACCAAAATGAAAGGGAAACTCCCCGCCATACGCTTTGCCCCCCTGACAGAAGATGCCGTATTGTCCGCCCTGCGGGAATACAGCGTGCGCCTGTAACAACATTGAGCTTGAGGGCATAGCCCGCGTACAATCGCATCAGACCTCCCCTACCACAAAGACCGGCCCCTCATTTTCCGTGATACCATGGCGGCCATAGCCGATACGGCAGAACATACCGCAGATGGTCGCCGTATGCCCGGACTCCCACGCAGAGGCCCCGGCTACAATAACGGAGCTCCAATCGGACACCACATCCGAGAGGTCCGTTTTCTTATGTTTACGCAACTCTTTTCGGTTGATGACCAGCTCAATTTCCTGCAACCCGAACTCGGCCAAGCCGCAAGTATTGACCACGATAAGGCCATCATCCGTCTGCGCAAACTTGAGAGCCGTGTACAACATGGGGCAATACTCACCATTCATGACCAACTCGCCTTGTTTCGGGTCCAGCAATACCGAATCCGCAAATCTTACCCCTACCGCCTCCGGTACCGCAGCCAAGCGGGTCAAAACCGACAAGCCTCTGGCGGCGACCTCCAGCGGGTCCTCTCCTTTGCGGCCCTTCACACACAGCTCGGCGTATGAGCGGTGAGACTTCACCTTGCTCACCACCGCGTCAGAAATAGCAAACTCGGCCATCTTCTGCTCATCGGGCAAATCGGCATCTAGTTCTGCATGCAGCTGCACCTCCACACCCTCCGGCAAATCATTCAAAACCAGCTCCGGGTGCTCTACGGAATAATACAAACGGCCACAATACGTCGGCTCAGGCACCCGCAAACTACGCCCGCGGCGAGCACCGTATGACAGCAGAAGCTCCACCAAAGCCCCGGTATCACCACAGCCCTCGTGGGTGCGATCCAAGGCCATATCAAGCGGGGTATTCCCTCCTTCCGTCAACGCATTAACATCCGCCCCGGCCTCCAGCAGCGGCTTAATCATGGCAAGAATAGACTCCGGGTGCTCCGCAAAACGAATAGCCGCCACATGCAGGGGGGTGTATTTGAGGGGATTCTGCTTTTCTGTAATATCATCGGCATCCAGAGCACGCAGCACCTTCAAATGCTCGGGTTTTCCCACCACATAGCAATATAAAGCCGGGGCACATTCTTCTGCGCGCTCCTTCATACCGGCAGCCAGCAGCATGCGGAGCACATCCGTATCCGCGCAATCTATGGCCGTTGCAAACAAATTGGCCTCATGCTCCAGCGCACATTCCTGAAGCTCTGCGCCACGGTGCCCCAAATCCAAAACCTCCTGTACCATCGAGGGCCGATTCAACAAAATACAGCGTAACAACAAAAAAGTAACATCGCTTATATTGGACACCACCTCCGGCGAGGCTTTCAACAGCGCGCTGAAACGCACTTCATCCCCCTGCTCTATGGCTGCTTCCAATTCATCCATCCGCTTGTCCGTACGCCCGGTCACCACATACCAAACGACCGCGAGAATAAGAAGCAAGATGGCAACAATACCGTATGTCATGCCTCTCAAACTAGCAGATGTACCACTATGCGTCAAGAAGCATGCGCGGCTTCATGCGCATACAGACATACTAAATGTGTCTGTACGCGCAATAACATAAAAAACATGCACAAACATCATGAAAAAACGTTGGTATATGCCCCTCCCCATAAACTGAGCGGCGAATGCCGCGAAATTTCACCGCCGTGCTCGCAGAGTACAAGGTTTCAACGAGCGATAGCGAGATTTCACCGTAGGGCGATAGCCCGTAGGTTTCACCGACGAGCCTTCAAGGCGAGTAGTATTGATTACTGGGGGGAAACTTCGTTACACTCAGTGAAATCTCGCTAGCGCTCAGTGAAATTTCCGACTGCGCCGTCAGTGAAACTTCGCACCTTGCGGCGCTCAATAATCAGAGCACGTGAGGGTGAAACCTCCGTTAAATGTACACAATAAAAGGCCCCCGTTGAAAACGGCGGTGACAGAAAAGCCGCATGTCGGGAAATACTCGCCGTATTTTCAGACAAACGGCGCGCGGCTGAACGCCGCCTGCATGAGAGCTCACTGCGTTCGCATGCTATGCCTCGTTGAGCACCAAATCCGGATATTTTACCGGGAAAAGACGGCAGGAAACGCGGCAAATGCAGGAAATGGCTTGACTCTATGTGTTTTTGTGGCATAAAGAGTGTATGCGAATTGTCATGATGGCCACCGGGGATATTGCGATTCCCTCTTTTAACATGCTTGCCGAAACCGGTGAGCTGGTGGGGCTCATTACGCAGCCGGATCGCCCCGTAGGGCGCCACCAGACGCTCACACCGCCACGCATCAAGGTATGCGCCCAAGAGGCAGGCATACCCGTATTGCAGCCCGAGCGCATGAGAGACGCCGCTGCCGTAGAGCAATTGAAGGCCCTGCAACCCGATTTGGTGGTGGTGATGGCCTATGGTCAAATCCTTTCGCAAGAGGTAATAGACGTACCGGCTATAGCCTGTATCAACGCCCACGCCTCATTACTTCCCCGTCACCGCGGGGCAGCCTGTATTCAAGCCGCCATTGAGGCAGGCGATGACGAAACCGGTATCACCATCATGTATGTGGTGAAAAAGCTGGACGCCGGTGATGTGATTTGCCGCTCCACCGTTCCCCTGCGAGGCACAGAGACGGGAGAATCCCTGCACGATGACTTAGCCCTGCTGGCGCCGACCACCTTAGCAGAGGCCATTGAAATGCTCAGAGCGGGTACTGTTGAGGCGCAAGAACAAGACGAAAGCGTCATGACCTACGCCCCCAAACTGCTGCGTGCGCATGGCTGTATTGACTGGAGCGAACCCGCCATTCAGGTCTCTCGCAAAATACGAGCCTACCACTCATGGCCCGGCACATTTACCACCTACCCCTCCGTCAAATCCGGCGGCGATAAGCAATTGAAGATTTTCCCGCCCATTGATTGTTTCCCCCGCCTGAAAAAACCGGTGGATGCCGTACCCGGAATGGTGCTTGAAGCCGGGCCGGATGGCATGTTGGTCTCATGCGGCGGGCCTCGCGGCGGTGCCGTGCGCATCTCTACCATGCAGCCCCCGGGCGCGCGCAAAATGAATGCAGAGAGCTTCTTTGCCGGTCACAAAATCATGCCGGGTACCATCTTGGGGCTCAGTACCGAGCCGTAACCTCGGTACCGCCTGCACCGCATCCGGCCCGCCTTACTCAGCCAGTGTTACACTGCGCTCAGTAGCGCTCAGGTGTTTCAACACCAGCCAGCGCGTATCCTCCGGCATCAGGGTGCCGTCAAAACGGTCTGCCCATTCTACCAGCAATACACTACCGCCGGTCAGGTACTCATCCCAACCCATCCCCAAAGCCTCATCTGCACTTTTCATGCGGTAAAAATCAAAGTGAGCCACGGGCACGCGCCCGTCCGCATGCTCATGCACGAGGGAGAACGTGGGGCTCGCCGCCGGATTCCCTGCCCCCAGCCCCTCCAATATGCCTTGTATCAGGTGCGTCTTGCCTGCACCCAAATCTCCTACAAAGCCCAACACCTCGCCCCCTTGCAATGTTGCTGCCATTTCTCGACCCAAAGCCACCATTGCAGCTTCGGAACTCACCAAAATTGACCCATTTTTGAAAATTTTATGCATTATTTTGCAAATTTTTGAAAAATTTTTAATTTTAGACTTGCCAAAAGGCTCGGCATGTATATAATGTGCCAGCCCGCATGAGCGGGTGCAATCCAAAAATTCAGAAAATTATGGCATACGCAGTTTTCACATCCGGCAGCAAGCAGTACCGAGTGACGGTAGGTGACGTGCTCACCGTAGACCGTATCTCCGGCCTGGTGAACGACGGCGAGACCACCTTCGACCAGGTTCTCCTGGTAGAGGACGGCGACGCTACTAAGGTAGGCACCCCCACGGTTGCCGGTGCAACAGTAACGGCCAAGGTTCTTGACGCAGAGGCACGTGGTGCCAAGGGCATCGCCTTCAAGTTCAAGCGCCGCAAGGGTTTCCACAAGAAGAAGGGCTTCCGCGCCGCTCTCACCAAAGTAGAGATCACCGCTATCAACGCCTGATTATTAACCATTAACCAATAGATTCTTACTAGTCATGGCACATAAGAAAGGTCAAGGTTCCGTTCGTAACGGTCGCGATTCCCGCAGCAAGCGCCTCGGCGTGAAGAAGTTCGGTGGTCAGTCCGTCATCGCCGGTAACATCATCGTTCGTCAGCGTGGCACCAAGTTCCATCCCGGCAAGGGCGTGGGCATGGGTCGCGACTACACCATCTTCTCTCTGGTAGACGGCCGCGTATTCTTCGATCGCGAAGGTCGCCGCGTCAACGTTGCTCCCGAGGCTTAAGTCTCCCACTCCAAGCAACAGAAAACATTTTATTACTTCCGAGCCGCTGCATACCGCAGCGGCTCTTTTTGTATCAACACGCCACCGGTCACCTTATAACCGGCTAAATCGTTGAGCGACTCCGGCCGAGAAACGTGGATTATTGATTACTGCCCATTTGCCTGAAAGTCAAATGGGGGGGACTTCGCGTCAGCCCTGAGGGCTGCATGCTACGTCCTCCCGGGGTGAAACTTCGTGACACTCAGTGAAATCTCGCTAGCGCTCGGTGAAATTTCCGGCTGCGCCATCAGTGAAACTTCGCGCCTTACGGCGCTCAATAATCAGAGCCCGTGAGGGCGATAAGACTCTTAGGCGGAGGTGCAGCGAGCGTGGCGAGCGTAACCTCCGTTAAAGATACACGATAAATGGAACCCCGTTGAAAACGGCGGTGACAGAAAAGCCGCATGCAGGGTGATACCCGCCATTTTTCTGACAAACCGGCGCGCGGCTGAACCCGCTTGCACGAGAGCTCTCTGCGTTCGCATGATAGCGGTGCATGATAGTGAAACATGATAGCTCGCTACGCTCGCATGGTATGACGATAACGGAGCAGCTCCGGCCGAGAAACGTGGATGATTGATTACTGCCCATTTGCCTGAAAGGCAAATGGGGGGGACTTCGTGACACTCAGTGAAATCTCGCTAGCGCTCGGTGAAATTTCCGGCTGCGCCGTCAGTAAAACTTCGCACCTTACGGCGCTCAATAATCAGAGCCCGTGAGGGCGATAAGACTCTTAGGCGGAGGTGCAGCGAGCGTGG
>JAFYUT010000091.1 GCA_017549485.1 Akkermansia sp. | reverse complement strand
GTCTACCCGTGCAGACCATTTCCCCCTCAACGGCTACCACCGTAACACCATGCCGGGGATTGTGCAAGAGCAGAACCTCATCAATCTGCCGGCCCTTTATTCACGAGAGACGCAGACAATATCCTCTATATATTCCATTCTCTCCTTAACAGATAGTGAAACGGGGGAAGCCACGCACAATTCATTCATCGGCATTCTGAAAAAACACGGCTATGCCCTCAATTTGCTGGTGGGTGCCAATACGGAGGGTATGTGGTACCACGCACCGGCCATTGCGCCCTTGCTGGCAGAGCGTATGCCCCTGCACTCTCGCCCGAAAAATGCAGAGGAATACGCCCGCACTATGCAGGAGATTCAAGCTCAGGGGGCGCCCAACTTCGTGCTGATAGAAGACGGCGCCGGCCACCAACCCTACTACTCGGAAAGTGAGGTTAAACCGTTCGGCGAGGAAAAGGAGGTGGACCGCTACGATAATACCCTGCCGGATATAGACCGCCGCGTGTGCGCTATTATCGAGACCATGAGAGACAAGGATGCCTTGCTCTTTTTTACGGCTGACCATGGCGAGTCTTTCGGCGAGAATGACCGCTGGGGCCATGGTGGCCCGCGCTACGCTACCGAGCAGCGCCATGTGTGTGCTTTCATCTGGTACTCTGACCTCTACGCCAAAAACCACCCCGAGGTGATTGAGGCGCTGAAAAAGAATGCCCCGAATTTTACCTCACACGACCAACTTTACCACACCATTATTTCTCTGTGTGGCATTAAATCGGCCATTCAAATTGAAGAGCAGGATATGAGCCGATTGTGAAGGACAAGGTACAAAGTTTTAATACCGTTTGCAGGGTATTGTGTCAGGCGGTGGAGGATGCGGCTTGTTGTTGCTGAGCAGCCGGGGCGCACAGGGGGCAAGCCTCTACAAAATGCTCCGGGGCCACTTCAATAAAGCGGGGGCGGTCTATGAGGGTATCGCCGGTGCGGCCCATGCGCTGACAGAACCGGCAACCGGGTACTTGCTCGTGAATGGGAGCAACACTGCCGGGAATGGTGGGGAGATGCGTTTTGCGAGCATATTCCGGCCGCGGCATGGAGGCGAGCAAAGCCTTGGTATAAGCATGGCACGGGTTGGCGAAAAGCTCATGCACCTCGGCACGCTCCACGATACGCCCACCGTACATTACCACTACGCGGTCACAATGTTGAGCAATGACGCCGAGGTCATGCGTGATGAGAATGGCGGAGGAGCCCATGTCTTCTTTGAGCTGGCGCAAAAGGGAGAGGATTTGTTGCTGCACGGTAACATCCAGCGCGGTGGTGGGCTCATCTGCTATGATAAGCTTGGGGCGGCAGGCAAGTGCAATGGCTATCACCACACGCTGGCGCATACCGCCGGAGAGTGACATAGGGTACTCGTTGATGCGGGTCTCAGGGTCGGGGATATGGACATAGCGCAGCATTTCTACCGCTTCTCTCAGGGCGGCCTCGCGGGTAAGCCCGCGGTGCAGCATGAGGGTTTCGGCAATTTGGTCGCCGATGCGATGCACGGGGTTGAGCGCCCGCAGGGGCTCTTGAAAAATAACGCCTATTTCACCCCCACGCAATTCACGCAGGCGGTCATAGGGCATTTTGAGGACATCCTCACCATCAAACATCACGCGACCGCGCAATATCTTAGCAGCAGGCTGCGGCAGCAAGCGCACCAAGCTCATGGCCGTGATACTTTTGCCGCAACCGCTCTCACCCACAATACCCACACATTTACCGCGGGGAACGTCGAAGCTGACATCGTCTATGGCACGCACCAAGCCGTTCTCCGTTTTGAAAGCGGTGGTAAGGTTGCGTACCTCTAAGAGGTTGACATCGGATTTAAAAATTTGCTTGATGGCCACGGAGAAAAATTTGACGATTTAGGAATGTTCAGGATTTGTAGCCGGCGGCGGGGGCCCGGTGTTTAACACGCTGCGCTTTGAAAGAGAGGGGAGACTTACCGCTTTTGGGGCGGCGGGCAGCCCCGCTCGGCAAGGGGATGATGAGCTCTTGTTCTTCGTAGTGTTTATCATTGACGCGGGCACGCAGTGTTTCGGCACGCTCCTCTTCATCTATCCAGTACAAGTGGCTATCCAGCGGGTCATAATAACGCGGGGGACAGAAGCGGCAGTTGGCGGTATCGGGCCAGCGAATCCACCGCCACTGGGCAAAGCGACAATAGGAGGTAGCCCACCCCGGCACCCAGCAGGCCTCTTTATCTATCAACTGCTGCACTAAGTGAAGTGCCTGTACGGATTCCTCCTCGGTACGGGCATTGGTGGAGGCCAAGATGGCGGCATCCAACTGAGAGGAGGCAACACCCATGATATTGTTGGTACCTTTTACCGGGGTGCCATCCGGCAGACGAGCTTGGCCGGAGAGGAAGAATTGAGAGGGGTCCGGCAGAATGGGCGAGAAGCTCCAGCTGAAAATGCCCACGCTGTAGTTTTTGTCTTTCATTTTGCTGAAGTAGACGGTATCGTCCATCTGCTCGTAGCGCAAATCCAAACCACAGTCGGCGGCGTCTTCGCGGAGCAAGTTAATACAATTGGCATACAGCGGGTCTATGCGAGAGCTGATAACCACCTGCAGGCGGGTGCCGTCGGGCTTATGCAAAATACCGTCGCCCCCTTCTACAGTATAACCGGCGCGGGCAAAACAGGCACGGGCTTTCTCCGGGTCATACGGACGGGCTTTGATGCTGTCATCGGTATACACCCCGAACCCGGAGAAATAGGAGCCCAAGCGGTCGGCATCTCCACGGAATACGGTATTGATAACCGCCTGAACATTCAGAGCATGTTGCAGGCCCTCTCTCATATCACGGTTATCAAACGGGGCACGTGTACAATTGATATGGAAGCCCAGACTGCTGCGCGGCCAGATATTGCTGAAATGCACGCGCTGCACATAGCCCTTGTGCACGGCGTCTATCTCCAGCCCCTCGTACCATAGATCGGCCTCGCGGCATTGAATAACATCCAGCTCGCCGATGCGGAAGAGCTCACGAGCCTTGGAGGCCTCTGCAATAAAGGAGTAGACGATGCGGTCCACATTGCAACTGTAACGCGTATATTTACGGTCTCTGGCCCACCAGTTGCGCACACGTTTCAGGGTAATCATACGCCCCATGACAAGGCCGGCGGGGTCTATGCTGTATGCGCCGGTGGTGGGCACGGGGCGCCACAGATAGCGGGTGGGGTAGTCCGGCCCGAACTCGGCATAAAAACGGGTACAGCTGGCAGGTATGGCGGCGTAATACGCGGCATACGGCCTGGCAGAGGGCAGTGTAACAGCCAAAACATTGTTGCCGTAGATGGTGATACGGGAGAAATTGCGCAAGTAATAGCTACCGTAAAAGGGCTCTGCACTGTACTCAGACGTGCGCACGTACATGGAGGTGATGAAATCCCTGGTGGTGAGCAAATCTCCATTACTGAAACGCGCTTGCTCATCTATGTGGAAATAGACCGTGCGCCCATCTTCTGACACTGCCCAGCGATCCGCCGTGCCGGGTATCAAGCGCCCGGTACCGGGGTGAATGCGGATGAGCGGCATATCGATATCATCATATATATACCGGCGGGTGGCATTATTGCTGTTGGGGCCGAACAAGCAGAGCGTGGCAGGGAATGAGCGTTGCAGGGATAAACGCAACGTGCCACCCTTGCGGGCTTTGCGGCTGCCCAGCTCGGGCTCATCATTGCCGTATTGCCAATTCAGGTTTTGCGGGAGCTCTGCCGTGGGCAACAGTCTCAAGAAATCCCCCTCTTTACTGCGCTGCATCAGGGTGTGGTATTTATTCAGCGCGGCGCTCAGGGATACATCTGCCGAGCGGGCGGCATCTGTGCCGGGCAGGGTTTGCAAGCGCTGCTCCATGGCAGATAAATACTCGCCACGCGCGGTTTCACAGGCTTTTTGCACATAGTCGCGGTTGCGGCGGTTCCAGCGCTCCACAAAGCCGCGAAAGCCCTCCGGCATACGCCAAGAGCGGGCATATTCCGGCACATCGGCCTGCTCCGCGAAAGCAAGCGGCATTTCTTTTTCATCCGGGGGGGACCAAGTGGCGCCCTCATCATCCTCTCTACCACCACAAGAGGTAAGCAACAGCAGGCAACCGACCATGGCAGTCAGCAACCAAGCGGCAACTCTGTAGCAGCGTGTACTCATAAATTATTCGTAATAGGTATGGCGGCGGGGGTCCACAGCCTCTCGTATGGCTTCACCGATGAATGTAACCAGCATGAGGGTAAGCACCAAGGCAAAGAAAGCAGATGACACTACCCAGGGGGATGATAACTTGGAGAGCCCGTCATTCAACAAACGGCCCCAGCTCGCGTAGGTATCGGGCAGGCCGAATCCCATGTAATCCAACGATGCCAGAGAAAGCACCACCGCCGCAATGCTGAATGGAAGAAGCGTTACGATGATACCGGTAAGGTTCGGGAAAATATGGCGCGCCAAAATATGCAGCGGGCCGGCCCCCATCACACGGGCGGCTTCTACGTATTCTCGGGTTTTCTCTTTCATGGTAGCAGTACGCACCAGATATGAAATGTGCATCCACCCGAAGAAGGCCAACAAAGCCAATATCAGCAGCATACCACGCAGTTGCAAGGGCACGAAATCCGACAACACCATGACGACAAACAGGAACGGCAGCTGCGAAATAATCTCGATAAAGCGCTGCGTAAGCAAATCTGCCTTGCCGGCAAAATACCCCATGAACATGCCCAGTGTAAGGCCTATCATATAAACAAGAGGCAGATAAATGAGCGCCGCTTTGATGTTGACCTGCAAGCCACCGAACAGATACGCTGCGATATCTGCGCCTTGGCTGTTGGTACCCAGCAAATGCCCACCGGTAAGCGGGGGTGCGGGGTGGTAAGAAACCAGACAAATGGCATGCTCGGGGGTCAGCGCAAGGAAATCCTCAACCGGCCCCGTGCCGGTGTAGCGTTCTCTGAGTTTTTCTCCCTGTTGATAGCGGGCCGAGTAAACTTCTTTACCGGAGGCATCCCAGCCTTGCACATAGCCATCGGGCACGCCTCGGCGGTAACGAATGCGCATGTGTGTGCTGCCGTCGGCATACAATCGGGAGGCCTGCCCGTTGTAGGGGAGTTCATTCTCTGCATCATACACCACGCCGTTTCTCACAGGCAAGGGCTCTGTGGGGAATGGCACTACATCCATCGTAGGGTCATACGGTATAGGCGGCATGAGCACAAAATCCGGCCCACCGGGGGTGCCTGCCCGCTCTTTCAACTTGCGGTAATCAGTCTCGGCATGGGCTGCATTGCCCTCCAAACCGAAGGTGGAGCCCGGTAACACATTGCGAGAGAATGCAGGCATGTACCAATGCCCCTCATACTGCACCAACAATGCACGCTTGCCCACAATGCATTGGTCCATAGCAGCCAAAACAATAAAGCCGCTTAAAATCAGCATGGACCAATAGCCACGACGAAAACTGCGAAAACGCTGCCAGCGTTTCTCGATAACGGGCGGAACTCTCAGGCTATCTCGGCGACGCAACAGGAAATACACCCCGATGAACGCCAGAATCAGCATGCAAAGCCAGCCGAACCAATGGAAACGCCCATCCACAGCCAACCAAGGCATGGCATCTGCCGAGGCGGAGAGGATGTGCATCTCTCGGCTCACGGTAAAGGGCCAGGAGATGGTGGGGAGCAGCCAACCACAGAGCTCTGCCGTACTGCCCGCCAATGCGACCAGCAACAACAAAATTGCCCATGTGTTTTTCCTCTTCATGCTTTACTCAAACTTTATGCGTGGATCTATCATAGCCACAAAAATATCCGACAACAAGTTACCGATAACAATCAACACCGACCCCAGCAATACCGTGCCCATAATCAGCGAGTAATCCTTATCCATGAGAGCTTGAAAACTCAACATGCCGAATCCCTGAATATCAAACACACGCTCAATAAGCATAGAGCCACCCACCACACCGCACAAGACACTGCCTAAGGTGGATGCCAAGGGGATGAACGAATTGCGGAAGGCATGACACCAAACCGCGCGGCGGAAAGATACGCCTTTAGCCACCGCCGTGCGCATATAATCTGCCGAAAGATGCTCCATGAGGCTGTTTTTCATCATCATGGTGGTCATGGCAAAGGCAGATACCACATAACATGAGAGAGGCAGCACCGTGTGCATGGCTAAGTCTTTGAGTTGGGCGGGGAAACTCATACCCGGGAACTCCGGGCTGGTAAGACCGTACAGCGGGAACCACTCCAGACGAGCGCCCAAATACACCAGCATGACGGCCCCCAAAGCGAAACCGGGAATAGCATAACCAATGAAAATAAACATACTGGTGACGCCATCATACAGGCTCTTGTGATGCAAAGCTTTTGACACCCCGAGCGGGATGCTGATAAGATAGGATATCAGCACACCTAAAAGCCCGAAATAGAGAGAAACGGGCAAGCGCTCCAGAATCATCCCCGCAACGGATTCATTGTATTTGTATGAGCGCCCCAACTGCCCTTGCAACAGGCCATCATACGCTTTACGATAGGCCACAACACGCCAACGGGAGCAACCGGGATGTTTCTCGCGCTCTGCAATGAGCGCCTCATCTTTTACATCATTGCGCTTGGCCCAACGCAGAGCGCGGTCGCGCGGGGATTCAATACGCATACGCCACCCCTCCTCTTCAAACCAAGAGTCTGCGGCATATACGGGTTGTTTGCCTTCTCGGCGTACGTTGATAACCGCCGAATGCCCACTGAGCGAGGTAAGCACCACTTGAGTAGAGTCAGAATCTGGCAAAAACTCGGACTTGTCAATCTCAACCTCCCGCCTGCGTATACCGAGCCATTGCAGATACGAAAGCCAAAGGGGCTCTTGCAGGTTGAACAACTCTTCCAAGCGCTCAATATCGGCATCGCTCACCTCGGCAGAGGACGAAACAGCCAAGGCTTTATCACCCGCCAAGGCGCTGATGGCCTGCTCTTGCAGCAAGCGCTCTACCGGGCCGCCGGGCACCATGCGAGTCAGGCAAAACACCACAAAGGTGATGCCTATCAGGGTGATGGGCATCAACAATAAGCGCCTGATGATGTATTCTCGCATGCTCTGTGGTGTATTCTACCACGCTACAGAGCCTAAAGTAAAGGAAGAAGTCGCGCGCGCACGTGAAAATATTGCCCCCGCAACAGTGGCAACGAATGGAGCCCCCCGTTTCCCCCCACCCCCAACCAAAACGTCACGATGTGCACGCAAAACACAGCTAAGCCCGGCTATTGCCCCACAGCAACCGGCGAAAATCCGAAAATACCGGCCACAATCCCCACCCCGGGAGAATGCAGTGCTGAATTATACTCTTTGGCACTGCGTTTGTATAGGAGCATCTGCTCATCCTGACGGTACAGAGAATCGGACATGGCAGAGCACAGGGAAAGCAACTGAGCATCTTGCTGCATATTCTGCGTGGTTTCCAGCGTATGTACCGAGTAGCTCACCGCGCGGCGCAAGTACCGCTCTGCCATGGCAATTGTGCGGAAATTACCTTCCTTGGGTGCAGTAGGTGTGGCCTCGAGGGCTCGGCCCGAATCTTGTGTCCAACGGTGCAAATCCCGCGGCAACACATCACCGGCAGGCAAATATGCAGCAAATTGGGTGGCAAAATCCAGCAGGCATTCATTGCGGCGCAAGGTGGCGCGGTGCCATAGCAGCCAAGCACACTGTACCCGCTCATACAAATGAAAAAGGCGCAGATAAGAGGCCACCACCCATGCACCCAGTGCCACCAATAAGGTCAACGAGATGATATACACCATGTATGCTGTTGTACCCTAACCACTCGCCACCGGCAAGAAGTTAGCATAACTTTTAGATTGAGGCACGAAAAAGCCCGGCACCATACGGCACCGGGCTTTGAAAATCAAGCGGTGAGTATACTTTACTCAGCGATGGTAACCTTGGCGTTGCGGGCCAACAGGTCAAGCACCTTGGAGGTGATGATGGACAGACGAACGCCCGTCATACGGCCCTCGCGCTGCAGCTTACGGATGAAGTTCTTGAGGTTGTTCTCACGAGCCTGCTTGGCCATGTTGGAGATAGCCTCAATCATCTCTTGATCGGTTGCAACAACGTGCTCACGGTGTGCAATCTCCTGCAGGGCGAAGTAAACGCGCAGGTTGCGCTCGGTCTCTTTCATGGCCTCCTCACGCAGGGAGTCCATGTTCTTGGCAGCCTCGTAGTCGCCACCCTGAATGGCGGCGTATACCTTGCGCTGCACGGTGTTCTCGTTCTCGCGCTCTACGAGCTCGGTGGGCAGAGCAAAGGAGAGCTGGTCGGCGAGCTTCTCGGAAATCTGCTCGGCCTTAGCCTCATCGTTGCTGCGCTCCTTGTTACCCTTGAGGTTCTCACGAACCATGTCGCGAATCTCAGCCATGGTCTTGCCGGGCAAAGCGGTTGCGAAGAGTTCCTCGTTCACCTCGGGTACCAGCTTCTCACGCACCTCCTTAACAGTGCAGTGGAACACGACCTCCTTGCCGGCAAGGTCAGAGATGGGGAAATCTTCTTTCAGAGAGGCGGTAATGTCCTTGGACTCGCCGGCGCTTACACCTACAAGGCCCTCGGACAGCTCGGGCATGAAGCGATCCTCCTCCAGCGTTACCCAGTAATCCTCGCGGCCCTCCATGAAACCGACGGGCTTGCCGCAGAACTCAGCCGTGGGCTGCCCCTCTACGGTGGTCTTGAAGTCAATTACTACTACGTCACCCTTGGCAGAGGCACGCTCTGTCACTTCGTGGCGAGCGGAGGTCTCGGCATACTTGGCGAGAGTCTCGTCAATCTCAGCCTCGGTCACATCGGTGCTCGGGATGGTAACCTCGATACCCATGTACTCGGGCAACTCAAACTCGGGAACCACCGTCAGCTTGGAGGTAAGGGTGTAAGAGCCGTCCTCTTGCACACCGCTCTGAATATCGCCGAAATCCAACACCTTGAGCTCCGGATTCTGATCCAAGCACTTGTCCTGAATGTCGGAGCGCAAGCGGGCGTCGAGCTCATCCTTAATATCGGAAGCGTAGCGCTTGATAATCACGCTCTTGGGGGCCTTACCGGGGCGGAAGCCGGGGATACGGGCGCTGCCGGAAATGGACTTGATAATACCGTCCTGAACGGCAGTTACATCAGCTGCCGGTACAGTAGCCTTAAGCTCCACCTGGCAATCGCTAGTCTTGTTGATGGTAATTTCCATAATTCTTGAGGTTTGAAAATTGCAGAAAAATGTTGGGCGATTCTATCACAGATACACCCTTTTGGCAAGCCGAGAGTGAGTAATGACAAAGTTTTTAACCGTTAGCACGCTAAACGGGCATAAATAAGGGCAGAATCAACTTGACAACGATACATAATATGCTAGGCTGCTCAACATAAACACGCACAGCATGAAAGTAGCCATTGCACTGACCGACCAAAGTTTTCAACGCACCAAATCCATGGGGATATTCAATGTATCTATGGGCTTGGCAAAAGGGTTAATGAACTGCCAGGAGGTTACCGAGCTGCATATTTTGGGCAATGATGAATGCGGGGAAGCGTTTAAAGACTGCCCGGCGCATGTACACCTGCACCTGACTGATAGGCCTGTACCCCGACGCTTCGCACGTGTGTGGTGGGATCAATTCGGGCTGTGTGCCGCCGTGCGCAAAATTAATCCCGATTGGGTCATATTGCCCAAGGGTGTACCGCCTTTCTTCCCCTGTTTCGGCAAAGCCAAAATGGCATGCTATGTGCATGATGTGATATGGGAATATTATGCCAAGCTCAGCCGCGAAGGAAAAAATCCCTTTCCTTGGTACGAAAACCTCTATTTTAAAACGCTGGGATTGCGCGCACTGCAAAAATCCGACTTGGTATTCACTTCTACACAATTCAACAAAAGTAGATTCGAATCTCATCACCCCCACACCAACACGGCAGTCGTCGGTATCGGGTTCGATGACAAAGCGGCACCGGCTCACAACGAAGAGAACAAAAAAGACATACTGTTTTTTGCTTCAACATTTCCGCATAAGTTGACGGCACTTGGGGTCGCTCGCCTCAAAGCATGGATGCAACGGCGCAGTGACAAGCAAAACATCAACATACACGTGTTGGGCAAAGTGCCCGATGGTGTTGATACCGGCGAGAGCTACTGGATTAAAAAGGGGAGAATTACCCAATCAGAACTCCGGGATTTGATAGACAAGCAATGTAAGGTATCTGTTTATTTCTCGGAGTACGAGGGCTACGGCATGCCCCCGGTAGAAAGCCTGCGCGCAGGGACCACCTGCGTAGCTTCAGATATCCCCCCCATCAGGGAAAATATCCCTCAACAGTATCTGTTTGACAACGAGAGCGAATCCTCTTTCATTGACACCATGAACAATGCTTACGATGGTACAGCCCCATTTACCTGCCCCCGATTCCCGACTTGGCAAGAGGTGTGTAGAAAATGTGTGCAGGCCATGACCTCAATGAAATAACGCCGAAGCGCCGTCCCACCCCTCAGGGGAGAAAACTCTCACAAACGCCGCGAATCTCCGCGGCGTTTTTTTGGCTTGTCATGCGGTGTGATTTTTGATAGAGTGGATAAAGATACAGGTTTAAAACCGCATACTATTTTTGGTTATGAGCGCAAAACTCCTATTCCCCATGATGGCATTCACAACCACACTGGCGATGGCCGGTGAGCGTGAGTGCTTTGACTTTGACTGGAAGTTCAAATACTTCGGCGGTTACGACCCGGCGTTGGCCGGTTCATCGGCAACGGCAACCAAATATCAAGGTGGGCACCCGGCTTCTCATGCCGTGGATAATGACATGAACACACGCTGGTGCGCCCCGGATCCGCTGGGGGGACACAAGTTAATGGTTCGACCGAACTTTGATGACCCGGTCAAGCTCTTTTTCATCTATTGGGAAAAGACATGTAACTTTGACGTGACTGTAACCGTCAAGTGCAAAAATGGAAAAAAGGTGGTAGAGAAATTCAATGCCGGTGGTCAGGCAGCAGCTTTCATCATGATGGACGATGACCCGCAGCCGATTGACTCCGTGCTCATCAGTATAGATGGTGGCACCACCAGCACACAATGGGCCAGCATCAAAGAAATTATTTTCACCGGTGTAGACAATCGCCCCATTCGGGTTAAGAACGGTGCCGGCGCATTGATTCATGCCCTGCCCGATGCCTCTGAAAAAGGCTACAAGGAGGTACAGCTCCCCCACGATTGGGCTGTAGAGAGCCCCTTCTTGGCCGATGAACCGAATGAAACCGGTAAGCTCCCATGGAATGGCTGGGGCTGGTACCGCAAGCATTTTGATGTGCCGGCAGATTTTTCTGCGGAAAAAGACCGCTACTACATCGACTTTGACGGAGTCATGGCTAACCCGAAGGTCTACGTGAACGGCAAATACGCCGGCGAGTGGGCATACGGGTACAACTCATTCCGTGTCGACATTACGCCTCACCTGAAACCCGGGCAAAAGAATTTGATTGCCGTAATGGCCAGTAACCTGCCGTTATCCACACGTTGGTATCCCGGTGCAGGCATTTACCGCCATGTATGGCTGGAGAAGACAGGCCCCATCCACCTTACCCAGTGGCCCACCTACATTACAACACCGGTTGTCAGCGAAAATGCAGCTACCGTCAAGGTGCAAACAACTGTTGCCAACACCGGCACGGAATCTGCCGAAATCGTCGTGCAGCAGCAGGTTGCCGGTATTCAGGCAACACCTGCCACGATTACGTTGGCCCCCGGTACGGAAGGTGTGGTAGAACAGGAGATTCACCTTGTTGATCCCAAGCTTTGGAGCTGTGAGTCTCCCGAGCTTTACACGATGGAAACCACCGTACTGCACAACGGCAAGCTTATTGACAGCCAAGAAACGAAGTTCGGTGTTCGCTCCGCGGAGTGGAAGAAAGACGGTTTCTACCTCAACGGCGAGAAAGTACGACTCAAGGGCGTGTGTGAGCACCATGACTTGGGCGCCCTTGGGGCAGCATTCCATGCGCGCGGCTATGAGCGCAAGATTGAAAAGCTTAAAGCCATGGGCTGCAACTCTATCCGCATGACACATAATCCCCCTGCCCCCGAGGTATTGGATTTGTGCGACAAGCATGGTATCTTGGTAATTGATGAGCTCTTTGACATCTGGAAGCGCCAGAAATATGAAAAGGTGAACGGCTACCACATTTACTGGGATAAGTGGATGACCAAGGATGTGCATAACTTCATGCTGCGCGACCGCAATCACCCCTCTATCATTGCTTGGAGCGGCGGTAATGAAGTACCGGAGCAAAGCGCCGGCACCAATGTGAAGCGCCACCATGAAAACATGGCCATTGCAACGGCTCTGCGTGACGAAGTACGCAAGTACGACACCACACGCCCCTACACCGTAGGCTGCAATGACCAGAGCGCTTTCCGTAACAACTTTGTTGACACCATGGATGTGTACGGCTTCAACTACAAGCCGCATCTTTATGCCATGTTCCGCCAGATGCACCCGGACAAGCCCTACTACGGCTCCGAGACCTGCTCTTGCGTAGGCACACGAGACACCTACGCTTTCCCGCTCAAGTGGGATGTACAGGGCGGTTACCAAGGGGTAAATGTGCCGCCTTTCCAGGTCAGTGCATACGGTGTAGCTTCCACGCACTGGGGATACTGCCCGGATATTGAGATGCACGCGCATACCCTTGCCCCGGATGTAGCAGGTGAGTACGTATGGACCGGTTTCGACTACATCGGTGAGCCGACGCCGTTCAACCAGGACGCCTCCATTGAAAACAATGTGAAGCACCTGCCCGCCGCAGAGCGTGAGGCTATCATGAAGCAGTACGAGGCCATGGGTAACAAAGCCCCCAGCCGTTCCTCCTACTTCGGTATTATTGACTTGGCCGGTTTCCCGAAGGATATTTATTACCTCTACCAGAGCCAGTGGAACCCGGAGCTTGCACAAGCTCATATCTTGCCGCACTGGAACTGGGCCGGTCGCGAGGGGCAAAAAACTCCCGTCATGGTCTTTACCTCCGGCGACGAGGCAGAATTATTTGTCAACGGCAAGAGCCAAGGCGTACGCAAGCGCGGCGAGGGCGGCACCTTCCGCCAGAAGGGTAAGGACTCCGCAAACAATAAGGTGCCTTACCTTGATGTGAGCAAGAACCAGTACCGCTTTACTTGGGAAGATGTGGTATATGAACCCGGCACCGTTGAGGTGGTAGTGAAGAAAGACGGCAAGCCTTGGGCTACCGCCAAGCGTGTCACCACCGGTGAGGCTGCATCCGTAGCCCCCGAGGTGGACCGCCAGGCTATTGCCAATGATGGGCATGACCTCTCCTACATTGAATTAGCGCTGAAGGATAAAGATGGCAACGTGGTACCTACCGATTGCCGCAAGGTAGAGTTCTCCATTGAAGGCCCGGCTGTGCTTGCCGGATTCTGCAATGGCAACCCCATTGACCATACATCCCTTCAGGACACGCAGCAGAGCTTCTTCAACGGCCGCATCGTGGCCGTGGTACGCAGCAAGCGTGGGGAGACCGGCACAGCTAACGTCACCATCAAGGCAGAGGGACTGCCTGAGGTGAAGGTGCCCATTGTGATTATCCCCGAAACGAAGTAAGCCTCCTCCCTGCACCGTAATATATCAAAGCCCCGTGCTGATACAACAGCACGGGGCTTTTTGTACACTCATAAAGGGATATAATAATTGACTTTTCCGGGGAATTGGTTATGATGCAAGCATAACCAATTACAGATACCGATGAAAAAACAAACCATCATGGCGATAGGCATAAGTCTGTTAATCCTGCTTTGCATGGGACTCGCGGCGTGGGCATACTCGCTCTATCAGCAAAGCGAAATGGAAAAATCATATATTGCCCGCACCAACAGTTACATGGTGGCAGAAGCAATAGACAAAGATATACGTGGCAAGGTGCTTCAGCTGGGCGGAGAAAACTACAGTCCCGCTAACATGTGGAAAAGGCAAACAGGGTTTAAAAAATGGTGGCATGTCATGATTCCGCAACAGGAAGAATCTGCCATGGACACCTACCTGAACGAGCTACAGAGTAATATTGAAAAGTTTCTTACTACCGTAGTGGATGGCGATATTGTCAGCAAACCCGTCATCAACGTACAGTGGGAAAAAAAAGAGGGCTATGCATCCGGCAATATGCGTGTATACAGCATTACCGTAATTTACGAAGTAATGACCTTTGTACCCCTTAACAGAAGCCTTCGCAGTCGATAAATCACAGCATTCTGCCCCCACACGCCCGCATTCTGCGTGAGCAGAGCCAATGCTGAGGGTGGTTACCGAAGCAAGATAAAACGCGCGTACAACCGCTTTTAAACACCAATAAAAACAGCCCGATTGCATCATGCAACCGGGCTGTGAAATTATTGACCTTTAGGCAGGGGATTACTCCTCGTCACCAACGGTGAGGGTGTCATCCTCAGGCATGAAGTCCTCATCGTCATCATAGGTGGCACGGGGAATGGGCGTGGCACCGGGTGCGGGTTCCACCACAATGTTGCGGTACTTGTCGAAACCGGTACCGGCAGGGATGAGGTGACCCAAGATAACGTTTTCCTTGAAGCCCTCAAGAATATCAACCTTGCCGAGGGTTGCAGCCTCTGTAAGCACACGCGTGGTGTCCTGGAAGGAGGCGGCAGAGATGAAGGAATCAGTCTTGAGGGAGGCCTTGGTGATACCGAGCAAGATGGGCTCAGAATCAGCCGGGCGGCCGTTCATGCTGACAGTCTCCTTGTTGATGCGATCAAGGGTGGTGCGGTCCACCTCATCGCCCCAAAGGAGGCCGGTATCACCGGGGTTCTTAACGCGCACCTTGCGAAGCATCTGAGAAACGATGATTTCAACGTGCTTGTCGTTAATTTCTACACCCTGCACACGGTATACCTGCTGCACCTTGTTGACGAGGTGCTCCTGCAGAGCGCCCTTACCGCAGATGCGGAGGATTTCATCGGAAGCTTCCGTACCGTCGGAGAGGGGCTCACCGGCGCGCACATAGTCACCATCGTGTACGATGATGTGGCGATCCATGGGCACAAGGTGCTTGCAAGAGATAGCGCCCTCGTTCTCATCGCGCTCTTCGAGCTTGGTGGAGCGGCGAGTACGCTTGCCGGCAGCTTCCTTAGCAGCGGCATCGCGATAGATGGTCACTACCTTCTTACCACGAATCATAGCATCATCAATGGCAACAATACCATCCATCTCAGCCAGCGTGCAGGTATCCTTCGGGCGGCGAGCTTCGAAGAGCTCGGCCACGCGGGGAAGACCACCGGTAATATCGTTCGTCTTCTGCACCTTGCGGGGCGTCTTGGCGAGGGTGGTACCGGCAGAAATCTTCTGCTTGTTGCTTACGGCAAGGTAGGCACCGGTGGGGATGGGATAGGAGTGAAGCACCTGAGCATTGGCTCCCTTGGAGG
>JAFYUT010000090.1 GCA_017549485.1 Akkermansia sp. | reverse complement strand
GGGTGGGCGTAGACACCGCAGGTGACGAAGCCCCCTAACGCTTGCAGTTTATCCCACAAATACCAATTTATCCGTCAACATAGATTATTGACTGATTAACGAACGTTATACTAGAGGTGATTTTGTTTAAGCTCCGTTATTTTTTTGAGCTATTTCAGTTTACCAACGGGAAGCGTGCGGAGAGCGGGTAGTCCGGCACGTGGATGAGCTCCACCCCATACATGGCGGCAATCTCCGGTGCGCGGGATTCCGCGTATGCCTCCCCGTAATAAATAGTTTTAACGCCGTGTGCGCACAGGGCCTGCATGCAAGAGGTGCAGGGCATGGTGGTGCAGGCTACAATTTTGGCTTCGCCTCGTTTGAAGAGGCTGCACAGGTTAATTTCTGCATGCAGCATGAACTTTTGGCGCTCTTCGCGTGATGCCCAAAATCCCTCCGGCGCAGTGAATCCCGGGAAAAGCCCGTTGTATGCGGTGCCGATAACTCGATTATCTTTATCAAGTGCGGCAGCGCCTACTTTGCGGTAGGGGTCTTCTGAACGCAAGGCGGCCACATGGGCCAAAGCCATGACATACTGCGGAATGGGGAGGCGGCTCATGCCCTTATCATACAACACTTTCGCGTCATTGCAAGCGCAATGCATGCCTGAGCCGTACTTTTTTGCTTGTCAGGACGGGGCGGCTTTGCTATAAGGGGAGTGATGAGTAGAGATTTTTACAACCCCCTGTTATTATTGATTGTCGTTATCTTGTTGTCTTGCCGCATCAGCCATGTGGGAGATGCCGGCAGTTTGGAGGTGTGGGTTATGGCCATTTGTGCCACGGGATTTGTGTTGGACGGCGCATTGGCATTGGCCCGCGCGTTGACTCAGCGTCCTTCTGTTATGTGTGTGGTGTGGGCCATGGTGTTTTTGTTGGTGGGGTGCAGCACGTGGATTATGGCAACCACTAATCAAGGTGTGGAAACTGATGATTTGGAGGCATACCGCACCATGTATCAGCAATACCGCGATGGGGCAGACGTGAATGCCCGCAATGAAAATGGTGATACCCTGTTGATGCTGGCAGTGGAGTGTGGTAAAGAGAATGTGGTGCGAACGCTGCTCAGTAACTCGTATCTTACAGCAGAGCAGTTGCCGCAGGCTGCCATGCGAGCGGTTATTGTAAACCGTGTTCACGAACTGCAACTGTTGTTGGAAGCCGGCGTGCCGGCAGATTCCGCCGTGGGGGGCACTACTTTGTTGTGCGCCGCTGCGGCATACGGTAACCACGCTGCCGTTTCTCTGTTGTTAGAGAAAGGAGCATCTCCTACACAGTCAGATGAATCAGGTGTTTCGCCGCTTTCTAACGCTGTCATCAGTGGTAATACACGCGTGGTGAAGCGATTGATTGAGGCCGGGGCTTCCCCCGCTGCGGCAGACCCCGATGGCCGTATGCCTGCCAGTTATTCTCGCTCCGAAAAAATGGACCAAGCTCTTCAATAATCCCCAACCTCCCCCGAGATGATGAAAAGATTAATGACCTTAATGTTGTTGCCGCTTTGCTGCTATGCAGAGGATTTGACATTGGCAGATGGCACCGTGCTGAAAGATGCAGAGGTGTTGCGTAAGGGCGAAGAAGATTTGCAGATTCGCCATGCCGGTGGTATTGAGAAGTTCTCATACACCGAGCTGAGTGCAGCTTTGCAGGAGCGTTACGAGCTTACGCCTGCTTTGGTAGAGGCGCGCCGCAAGGCCTTGGCCGATGCTGCTGCCGAAAAACAACGCGAAAAAGAGGCTGCCAAGGCTGAAAAAGAGCGCATTTTGCAAGAAAATCAAGCGGCCCGCCTGGCTGCGCTGGAGGCTGCGGGCAAACATGCTCGCTATATCAGTGGGGCAGATGTTATTCAACTGTGCAGCAGTATGCTTACGCTTGAGGCCAGAGCCGCTGAGTTTTTGGCAGCCGAGTGGAATCGGCGTGAGGCTTTGCGCCTCAATTTAGAGGTAGATACACAGCGCTTTACTGCTGAGACGGATTCGCTTAAAGCCGATTTTGAGAAGGAACGCAAAGAGCTTGCCACGCTGCGCTCAGAGCTCAGCGATAAACGCGCCAAAGTACAAGAGCAGGCCGATACCATCAAACGCAAAAATGATGAAATTGCAGCTTTGCGTGCAGAAATATCCAAGCTCAACAAAGAGCTGGGCCGTGCGGAAACCCGCTCTACCAATACTACGGTTGTGGTAGATAACCCGGTGTATGTGCCCACTTATGTCGGACCTACCTGCATTGGGCATGTACATAAACCGCATCGCACATGCCCGCCCCCGCACAAACCGCGTCCTGCGCGCCCGGCTTCGCGTCCGCGTCCTATTCAGGTTTCCCCCGGGCCTCGTCCCGCTTCTTCTGCGCGCCCGGCAAGCAGTGCCCACACACTGCCGCGCCGTTGAGTAGCGATTTTCTCTTGCATGGCTGCGCCTTAACTTTTTTCTTGCAAACCCTGAGGGTTTCATGTAGATTGCAAGTATGTTCAGCAAGAATTTACTGAAAGCCGCGTGTTTCGGGTTATTGTGTGCCGCATCTGCGTTGCAGGCTTCCGAGGCCCCGGCTCCGTATGGCCCTGTACCCACCGAGCAGCAGGTGAAGTGGCTTCGCATGGAGTGGTACGCTTTTGTTCATTTCGGTCTTAATACTTATACAGACAGAGAATGGGGGTATGGGGATGAATCACCCAAGATGTTCAACCCTACTCATTTTAATGCTGAGGCTATTGTCAAAACCTTCAAAGGTGCCGGAATGAACGGCATGATATATACAGCCAAGCACCACGATGGTTTTTGTACTTGGCCCACCAAGTCTACCGGCCACAATATTACCAAATCCCCTTGGAAAAAAGGTAAGGGTGATGTGGTGAAAGCCTTTGCCAAAGCTTGCAAAAAGCATCAATTCCCCTTTGGTACGTATCTTTCACCGTGGGACCGTAACTGTGCAGAGTATGGCAACCCCGGGTATTTGGATGTTTACTATAAACAGATAGAAGAATTGCTGACCAATTACGGCCCCATTTTCGAAATCTGGTTTGACGGTGCCATGGGTGGCGATGGTTACTATGGCGGCGCCCGCCAAAACCGCAATATCGGCAAGGCCGACACTTATTACAATTACGAACAGGTTGTAAAAAACATCCGTAAATTGCAACCTGACTGCATCATTTGGGGCGCAGCGGGGCGAGGTGATGTTACGTGGGCCGGCTCTGAAAAAGGCTTTGCTAAAAATTATCCGCTCTGGAACGCTCAGGGCGATAAGTGGCTTTCATTGGAGGCTGATACCCCCATCAATAAACGTGGTTGGTTCTGGCACCCGGGGCAGGG
>JAFYUT010000089.1 GCA_017549485.1 Akkermansia sp. | reverse complement strand
CATGACCACAACTTTATCAAAGCTGAGACCACGCACGGCGCTGGCCTGAGTCTCCACAATCTGCGGCAGCTGCTCGGTAACAAGCAAACCGGAAGCCGCGCGGGCATCACCCGCAGCAGCCACGATCTGGCGGAAGCCATTTGCCTTAGCTTCAAGTGCAGCCTGAATGGCAGCAGCTTGGCCACGGCCCACAAGTTCCATACCTTCACCTTCAGCCTTCTTCTTGAGAAGAAGAGCCTCAGCCTCACCCTTGGCAAGCTCAAGAGCGGCGTCACCTTCTGCCTTATTGGCGATAACGAGTGCTTGGGCTTTACCCTCCTGCTCTTTTACCAGAACGGCAGCCACGGCCTCGGCGGCTATCTCCTGCTTACGCTTCTGGATTTCGGCAGCCACTAGTTCATTGGCGGTCTGCGTAGCACGCTCCAACTCGGCACGCTTCATTTCGGCCTCTCTGTTGGCAATGTAACCGGCCTCCTCTGCCTTAGCGGCCTGCTCTTTCTCTGCCACCACGGCAATACGATGAGCCTCTGCTTGGCGCACCTTGAGGCGGGCGTTGGAATCTGCCACCTTCATTTGGGCCTCGTTATTACCCTCTACGGCAGCGGCATTAGCCATGGCCACCTGCACGGTCTGGTCGCGCAAAGCCTCTGCCTTACCGATTTCGCCGCGTCGAGTTTCCTCGGCAACCTTAATCATGGCATCGTTAATGGCACGGGCAGCCGCCTCCTGACCAAGGGCTGCAATATAGCCCGAAGCATCGCGAATATCCGTAATGTTGGCATTGATGAGATACAGCCCCACCTTGTGCAACTCTACATCCACACCGTTGGTAATGCCTTTGATGAGTTTCTCGCGGTCGGCATTGATTTCTTCAATGGTCAAAGAAGCAATAACCACACGCATCTGGCCCATGATGATTTCGGAAGCAAGGTCGCGGATATCCTGACGCGTGCGCCCAAGCAGACGGCTGGCCGCATTTTGCATAATCTCCGGGCGAGTGCTGATACCCACAATGAAAGAGGACGGTACATCTACACGAATGTTCTGGCTGGAGAGAGCCCCCTTGAGCGGAACATCGATATTGATGGGATTAAGATCCATGAAAGCGTAGTTCTGCACAATAGGCAGCACGAATGTTGCACCACCGTGTATACACTTGGCAGACTTACCCACGCCTACGTTACCGTAAACGATAAGGATTTTATCCGACGGGCACATCTTATAGCGGCTGAACAACACCGCTATGGTACCCAGAATAAAGACAACGAGAGCGATAACGGCCACGATGCCTCCTACGGAATCACCGGAAGCCGAAGATGCGGCAGCCAGCGTATGGGGTATGATTGTATTCATTGCGTTTTATTGGGGTTGAGATGATGAGGACTCTACGCCGAGCGGGCGTACGGTAAGTTGATAGGTGGTAGCGTGAGTCACCACAATACGGGTTTGGGCGGGCAACGGGGTGCTCCCCTCCTGCACGGCCGCCATGGTAATCAACTGGCTGGGGTGGCTGACCTGTACCTGCCCGCCGGGTTCACCATGCGGGGGGATAGTGACATAGACCGTACCGGTCATGCCCACCAGTGTTTCGTATTTGAGAGAGCCATCGGACTTGAGGCTGTAAATAAACTTCATAAGGGCAGCCACCAACACAAACATGAGCAGGCCCAGCAACAAGCCCACAGTGATACCCATGCCTACCCCGGCACCATTCACCACAGTGAGGTAACCGCCCCACCCGAACCCGAGGATAAATGCAATAATGGCGCGCGTAGAAAACATGCCGGCATCTCCATCCACATCGCCGGCAGCATCAGCTGCATCTGCCCCATCTGCAACATCTGCCACGGCAGAGCCCACAAACATAACAATAGAAATCAACGTAGCAGCCCATGCAATGGTGCAGAAAATACCTACGGCAGAATCAAAATGAGGCAGCAACTCGGCAGCTTTCAGAATGCCTACGAACCAACTCCAGATATTTGCTACTATTTCCATAAAGTTAAGTTTATCTACAACGCACAGTCTACACACTATCCGCTATCAGGTCAAACAGAAAGTGCGACACAGGGGGCAAATTCTCTACTTTTTTGACCCGAGCGCAGAAATTTGTCTTGCATATTGCCCATAAGTTGGTATTATACCCGCACCTCTTCAAGGTCGATTTGCCGCAGCCACGAAAAATCAACCCATTAACAAGAGAAATATACGACAATGGCCGAAATCAACGTCAACGACTTCAAGATTAACGAGAAGGACACCGGTTCCACCGGTTACCAGGTAGCTGTGCTTACCAAGCGCATCGCCCACCTTACGCAGCACCTCTCCACCAACAAGCACGACCACTCTTCACGCCGTGGCCTGCTCATGATGGTGGCTCGCCGCCGTAAGATGCTCGATTATGCCAAGCGCACGGACAACGAGCTCTACAAGAGCCTGCTTGTTCGCCTTTCCCTCCGCCACTAATCAGCGGCAGAGGCAAAGTTCGAGAAGTCTCAAACCGAACATTCACAAAAAACCCGCGGAGAGGTCGAACTCTGCGGGTTTTCTGTTGCAACAGTATTTGTTTAACATAGAAAAGCCCCCATCATCCCGGCAGAAAAAGCAGCGGCTCAGCCAAATACTCAAAAACTTCGCTCTCTATGACCCCATAAATTCAAATGAGGCCTAAATCAATAAACTAATTACTTTATAATCCCCTCTTCCGGGCTGCTGCAATAAATAAACGGATACTTGTTTTTCCCCCAGAAATTATTATAGACGTATTGATCCGGACGATTCAATGTTCCTCCCCAATCCAAACACTTGTTGGCTTCCATTTTTTCAGGATTCCATGTGTATTGGTATAAGCTACGACGATTAATATCACCCCCTATGTGCAACGATGAAAAAAGGACAATCAGCACAATGGCAATTTTACGACACTTAGATGAGTGGTGCCATTGAGCAACCAATATCCAAGCATACAACATAAACATGACCAAACTACCTTTAAACAAGAATTCATTGTTCCATCTACCAATCCATACAATTGGTAAGAAAATGGCTAAATATATAAAAGAAGAGAAAAACAGCGTTTTCCTGATTGGCTTAGTAGTAATAAACCAAACGGTAGCTACCATTACCAACAACACCGACAAATATCTTAATACGCGGACATGTAAATCCACAAAAGCGCCATGAGCTCCGTTGACTCTTGACCAATAGTCATAATCTTGCCATATCAACACAACCCCGGCTTGCCCCCCGGATTGACCGTGTAAATACCCCACTATAGCCAATACAAATAAAGCACCTACCCACGTTTCCCAGCGCTTTAGGGTTTCTTTAACGCATTTATCCCTGAATATCTTGTAAACCAATACGGGAAACAAACATGCAGCACCCAATGGGGATGATGCAAATATTAATGATGAATAAAAAAGAATATAACGAGTCGGAATGACTCCGGATATAAGAATAGAAAAATAAAGAGTTAAGGGAACCGCATGATTGAAGGTATACACATACTGAGTCCAAACATTCAAATAGCGATAATGACTTTCAACAGCAAACGTTTTACAGCAATCAGTTAAAAAATCTGCACAAGGAACACTATCTCCATATTTTTCTATCAATAGCGGGATACATTTGACATTTTCAATTAAATTTCCAGCCAATAAGAAAAAAACGAAATAAAGAAGAATCTTCCCGCGAAATTTAAGAAAAAGAGCCAACGCACTTACACACAAAGTAAGATAAACCCATACAAACAGAACTAAATCCGCAGCATTGGATGATATTATTTTCAACAACAATGCGGGAGGCAACCAGAAAGAATGATAATACGTGAAATACTCCCCTCTGGCACTATATATAGGCCATGCAGACTGCTGTAATTCTGAGTATATAGCATTACGCACTACAAAATCAGCAGACTGTTGCACATGCCCGACAAAACCTACGATATCCGTCAAAAATAAAAGAATCAATAAAGTCAGCAATAACTTTATTGCATCGTTTCGCGAAAAAACACAATAATGATACGCAGGATGCCAATTGCTGACGATATTTCGACAACAATGCCACACACCACCAACAAGCAACAAGGCAAAGGGTATAGAAATAATCGGCCTCAACCATCCCAGTATAAATAACACGCACGGCAATGTTAAACAAATTAAACCGAGATACAAAACTAATGCTCGACTGATTTTGTACGTATTATTCATAAACAACCTTTTTTAACGGCTTCTTTCACTAATGATATAATGGGGGCGTTTCTTGATTTCCGTATACATCTTTGATATATATTGCCCGATAATCCCTAAACAAAACAACTGTACACCGCTTAATAAAAGAATAATACACACCATCGAAGTCCACCCGTAGGCCGAATTATGATAAATCAATTGTCTAGCCACCAATACAGCTATCCCCCCCAATGCCAAAAACATGAACGTAAGCCCGAGTATAACAGAAAGCACAAGCGGAGCCGTTGAAAACGATAAAATTCCCTCAATGGAATATTTCACAAGCCCCCAAAATGACCATTTTGTTTCTCCTGCTACGCGTTCTACATTTTCAAATTCCAACCATTTCGTGCGAAAACCAATCCACTCATACAATCCTTTTGAAAAACGATTTACTTCCGGCAACGCCACAAGGGCATCCACAGCCTCTCGTGAAAGCAATTTAAAATCCCTTGCGCCATCCACCAACTTTACATCGGCTATTTTATTGATAATTTTATAAAAACACCGAGCAAAGAAAGAGCGGATGGGAGGCTCCCCTTTACGACTGATTCTTCGTGTACCTACACAGTCATACCCTTCCTCACAAACAATACGCAACATTTCAGGAAGCATCGAGGGGGGATCCTGCAAATCAGCATCCATCACAGCCACCCAATCTCCATCGGCCTCTTTCAATCCCGCTAATATGGCACTCTCTTTGCCGAAATTTCTGGAAAACGACACATAACGAACAAACTCAAACTCCGAGCTTATCTGTTGCATCACACCCAATGTATTATCTTTACTTCCGTCATTAACCAATATAACCTCCACATCAACCTTTCCAATTTGAGGCATCACCCGCTGCACCTCTTTGATAAAACAAGGAAGCGCCTTTTCTTCATTATAACAAGGTACAACCAACGACAACAAGGGACATTCCCTCGTTATCTCTTCCTTTTCGAACGCTAATGAAGATTTCATTTGTTAATAGAGGCTGTAGTAACAGCACAATTACGATATCGTTAATGAAAAACAAAACTCTCGAGCACAGACAAGTTATCAGATTTCATCTTATAAGTCAAGCCAAAACAGAATCCTTACAGACCTTCGCACATGTGCGCATTGCCTCAAAAAACAGAACCGCTTTTAATCCTTAAGATTGACTTACGGTGCGGCATCAGGTATAATCACCCCCATGGCAAGTGACGCCACAGCTTATGTATTTTTCGGTAGTGATGAAGGCGCAGCAGGCAGTGCTGCCCTCAAAACCTATACCGAACTGACCGCCGGTGGCGATGGCTGGGGAGATGAGATTATTGATGGCGCTGCTGCTACGGCCGACGAAGCGGTAAACATCATTCAGCGCGCGGCCTCCGGCTTGCAGATGTTCAACATGTTCGGCGGCCGCAAAGTCATTTGGCTGAAAGGTGCCTCCTTTTTGGGCGACACTCCGTCCGGCGCGCGCAGTGAGGCTGTTCAGGAAGCAGTGGAGGGGCTGATTACCACCCTGGAGAACCTACCCGCCGACACGTTCTTTGTGATGAGCAGCGCAGAAATGGATAAGCGCCGCTCTTTCTTCAAAAAACTGGGCAAAGTAGCTGAGGTAAAAGAGTTTTCCAAAATCGACATCTCCAAACCGGGTTGGGAAAGCGAGGTGGCAGCTCTAACCCTGCGCATGGCTAAGCCACACAACCTGACCTTTGACAACAACGCGCTGGACCTCTTTGTGCAACGCGTCAACGAAAGTTCACGTCAAATTGCCAATGAGCTTGCCAAGCTAGATGTCTACTTAGGTCAGGACCGTCGTCGCATCTGCCTCCAGGATATAGATTTAATGGTGGCCGTATCTCGCAATGGTGTCATCTTTGAAATCTCCCGCGCCATTGAGCAAAATGATTGCAGATTAGCCGTACGCCTCATTAATGAACAGCTGGAGCACGGCGAACAAGCGGTGTCTATTATGCGCGCAGCCATTGTCCCCACGGTGCGCAACAGATTTTGTGCCCGGTTATTGATGGACTCTTTCCATATCAAAGCAGATAATTACCGTACCTTTGAGTCGGCCCTCAACAAGCTGCTTCCGCAAGACCGCAAAATGCTTCCCCTCAAAAAGGATGGCTCGCCGAACGCCTATGCCCTCTTCAATGCGGCCCGCACATGCGGTAAGCTTTCCCTCAAAAAAGCACGCAGAGACCTCCGCAACTGTGCCACGGCAGACCGGCAACTCGTATCCTCTCAACTGGATGACCGAGATATTCTCCACAAACTCATCGTCTCCCTCACGGCTGACAGCAAATAACTTGACTTTCCGCCCTGTATAAGATATAACCGCGCGCGCCGATACGCATGAATAGCAAAACACACAGCACACTGTCCCCCATTACCGTAACATCCCCCCTGTTGCCGGATTTGGGAGAATTCACCGAGCTGTTGCAAGATATATGGCAACGCAAATGGCTCACAAATAATGGCCATTACCACAAGCAACTTGAAACGGCACTGGCAGAATACTTAGGCGTACCCTACATCAGTCTTTTCACCAATGGCACCCTGCCTCTCATCACGGCTCTGCAAGCCCTCAACCTGACGCAGGGAGAGGTCATCACCACCCCCTACTCTTTTGTAGCCACAACGCACGCCCTCATCTGGAACGGGCTCACCCCCGTCTTTGCTGATGTAGACCCCGTGTGGGGCAATCTGGACCCAGCCGCCGTAGAAGCAGCCATAACGGATCGCACCGTTGCCATCATGCCCGTGCATGTGTATGGCAACCCATGCGATACTGAAGCGTTGCAACGTATCGCTGACAAGCATGGTCTCAAAATCATTTATGATGCCGCCCATGCCTTTGGCGTTAAACAAAATGGCCGCAGTATTCTGGAAGCCGGAGACATGAGCACACTCTCTTTCCATGCCACTAAAGTATACAACACCGTAGAGGGTGGCGCCCTAGTCTGCCAAACGGCAGAAATGAAACAGCATATCGACCAACTGCGCAATTTCGGGTTCACCGGGGAAACAGAGGTAGAAGCCGCCGGCATCAACTCCAAGATGGACGAAATACGCGCCGCTTACGGCCTGCTTAATCTTCAACAAGTAGACTCAGCCATTGCCACGCGTGAACGCGTGGCAAAAACCTACCGCAACGCCTTAGCCGGCATCCCCGGCATTCGTTGCTTACAAGACATCCCCGGCGTGCAACATAATTACGCCTACTTCCCCATTTATGTAGATGCCGCCACCTATGGCCGCACCCGAGACGAGCTGTATTTCCACCTCAAAGAACACGGCATCTTAGCCCGCCGATACTTCTATCCCGTTATCCCGGACTTTGCAGCCTACGCTAACTCCCTCTCGGCGCGCGCAGCGCACATCCCCAATGCCCGCGCACTCGCTAACTCCGTCATCTGCCTGCCTATGCATCATGAACTCAATAGAGGAAATGCAATGAAAATTTTGAGTATAATATCAATACAATAACAATATGAGACATCTTCCATATAACGCCACCCCTCTTACTCATATGATGTCAACATCGAATGTGTTGGAATGTGATATATATTGTAAACGCGACGATTTATTTGAGCGCGATAGAGGCGGGAGCAAAGCAAGAATGCTTCAATATATTTTGGCAGATGTATCACCGTTATCTCATGACGTTGTATTAACCGCAGGAGGGCCTTTATAATGGCGCCTAATTTTAAGACAACAGTTTAAGCCCCCCTTTTTCTTGTGCAAAGCATCGTGTGCGTGTATAATCCAACCAACACACAGACATGCAAAACGAAAAAAAATACACAAGAGAGGACGCTACACCGCAGAGTTCAAGGAAAAGGCAGCATTGGAAGCGCTCACCGGAGCAAAGACGCATGCTCAGATAGCATCTGAGTACGGTATCAGTCCCGATTTAGTAAAGGACTGGAAAAAACAGGCAAAGGATATGCTTGGTGAATGTTTCCGTCGAGGAGGACGTAAGAGCGAAATAGAGAAAAAGGATAAGCGCATAGCCAATCTGGAGCGCCTTCTTGGCAAGCGTGAGTTCGAGCTGGATTGGCTGTCAAAAAAAGCCAAGGAGTTGGGACTGTAGCGCAACGTCGCCAACTCCTGGATATTGATGGGGTAGCACCTTCGCGCAAACGGCAATGCGAGTTACTGGGATTGTCTCGCAGTAGCACATACTACAAGAAACGCGCCTCGAAGGATAATCCTGCTACCGAGCGAGCCATAGAACAGCTTTACGAGGAAGATGCAACCTTAGGTAGACGCCGCCTGCCGGTTCTGTTGCAACGAAGATATGGCATAGAGATAGGCTCGAAGAAATGCCAGCGGCTGAAGAAGAAGCTGGGATTACGCACTCTTTATCCCCATCGTGACACCAGTGCACCGAATCCCCGAGCAGAATCGAGTAGGGGGCTTTCGCCCCCTCTCACACCACCGCACGTGCCATTTATGGCATACGGCGGTTTCCAATCAGCGTTTGAGGAGTTGATAAAACGAGATATATCCCTCTGCTCGCAGCCATGCGTTATCCATGCAGATATGCGCAGGTTGCGAGCAGGCTATTCTCCACCACCTCGTACCCATTACAACGATTCCACTCCATAGCTTCCGTTTGCATCCTATACTTTCAAGGAAGTGACGGATGCCTTTCGGGTGTTTGCAGTGTTTGAGGCGCAGGCACCGCAATTTGCGGCGTGTCCATTCATCGAGTTCCTGACATAGCTTATTGATTGCTGCCAGCTTGAAGTAATTCGTCCACCCCCTTATCACGGGGATAAGTTCCGCGATTACTTCGCGTAAAGGAGTCGGGCGATTTCGGCGAGTTATCAATCGCACTTTCGATTTCAGCTTCTTCACGCTTGCCGGT
>JAFYUT010000088.1 GCA_017549485.1 Akkermansia sp. | reverse complement strand
TTGGCGCCCCTCCCACGGGCACAGGTTAATGATTTTGCGCACAATGGGCAAGAAGCCCATATCGGTCATGCGGTCCACTTCGTCCAGAACGAGGTGACGAATGGTTTTGAACTTCATGTTGCCGCGGTAGAAATGGTCTACCAAACGGCCCGGGGTAGCGATGACAACTTCGGCACCCTTTTGCAGCTCTTCGGTCTGTTTGCCGTAGCCGATACCGCCGTAAAGCAGGGCTACCTTGATGTCGGTGTGCTTGGCATAGGTGCGGAACGCCTCTGCCAGCTGGTCTGCCAGCTCACGGGTGGGCTCAAGCACCAGTACTTGGGGCAGGCCGTTGGCCTCTATGCGGGTAAGAAGGGGCAGGGCAAATGCGGCGGATTTACCTGTTCCGGTTTGAGAGGCACCGATGACGTCTTTGCCCTCCAGCACCACGGGGATAGCCTGTTGCTGAATGGGGGTGGGTGTCTCATAGCCGCAATCTTTAACGGCCTCCAGAATGGGGGCTGCAAGCCCCAGTTCGTCGAATGTCATCTTGTGTTACTGTTTTGTGTGAAAGGTTAAGGGGCCTATGTGCCGATTAGAGATAGGGGTTATTGAGGGTTTCATCACCCAGTGTGGTGTTCGGCCCGTGGCCACTGTATACGGTAGTGGTATGTGGTAGGGGAAGCAGTTTTTCGCGTATGCCGCGCACCAGGTTGCTCATGCTGCCGCCGGGAAAATCCGTGCGCCCTACAGAGCCGGCAAAAAGAATATCACCGCAGAAGACCAGCTCGTGCTCCGGCAGCTCGTAAGCCACACCATCGGGCGAGTGCCCGGGTATATGGTGTACCTGCCAGCTCAGGCCGCCCCAGCTGCCTTTGATATCAGCGGGGCCGAATGCATCATCTACGCGGAAAGGCTCTACATCAAACCCGCCACCCCAGCTGTTGCGGGCCAGCTCCTCCAAGGTAAGGGCGGTGCTGTAGGCTTTGCAGGCGTGTATGCAGCACCCGTAACGCTGTGCCAAAGCGGCGGCATCCTGCACATGGTCAAAATGTTGGTGAGTAATGAGCAGGTCTGTTACTTGGGCATCGGCAGGCAGTTTTTTTGCTACCCACGCGGTAAATCCCAGCGGTGCATCTACGGCTACATAGCCCTTTGCGCCACGCACCAAATATCCGTTGCATGCGCAAGGCCCGCCGGTATATACCTGAATCTCTATACTCATACGCGCGCTATTGTACACTACTTACCCTTTGGTGGCAAGCCGAATAAAGGAGTAACGGAAATAATGACAAAGCGCCGCCTTATGTGCCCTGCCGGGTTGCATATCCGGTGGCGGGTATTCGTGATGGGCGCTGCGGTTAATGGAATGTTTTTTCAATGTCTCCCTGCAACGTGTACACTCGGGGTGAGAAGGCTCGCTCTCCGATGCGCAGGTAGGTAAAGCTCAGCTGAATCTTGTCAGGCTCTGCGGTGTGCTCTGTTTTACGATAAAGCAAGGTGATTTGACTGTTGAATCTTGGTTCAATGGTTTGAGTATAAATAATCGGGAATCCGGTAAGATGTGCGGGACTGCTGTTCGGCGTATTGCTGATGGTGACATTGTGCAGCGTTTCCGTTGTGAGGGAGCGCTCCGTATTGCCCAGCATAATCGGTTGTTCCGTGTGGTTGGTGAATTCCAGCTTTACAACATAAAAATCATCGGTTTCACGTATATACTCACCCTTGATTCTCAGTTTTTGTGCAAGTTCGCTGTCGCTCAGCTTCGGTGGCTCGGGGCTGACATGCAACAGCAGGCACAGTGCACCCACTGAGACGCCGGCATATAACAGTTGGCGCCGTTTGCGAAGCGGTTTTATCGCCGGCGGTGTGGGGGCTTGCTCTGTCGCGCTGAAGAGCCATGTGGGCAGTATACAGAGCAGGGGCCACGTGAGGTGTTGCATGATACGCTCTGCCGTGCTGCCGTGTAACAGCTCCGGAGAGCAGAAGAATAGGGGCAGGGTGATGGGGAGAGCCCAGCAAATACCCAGCCATGCTGCCACCCGTGTGCGATATCCTCCCGGGGTAAAATGGCTGTATATATGGCTGAATACCCAACAAAAACCTGCCGCAATGACCACCCCACACCAACTGAATATGTTGGGATAAGGTGGTATATAAAGTGGCCTTTCTGCGTGAAAAAGGCGCAAAAGAACAAGCTCTGTGACTAAGACGAGCAGGTAGCCGGCACTGCGAACCAAGCTGCGTGAAAAATCCTGTTTCATGGTGTGTCGGTGGGGAGTTGTGCTTTGATGGCGTAGCCGCAAAACTGATTGCTTTGGTATGTTACCCCGTTGATTGTAGGTTCATAAAAGCATAACCAAAGACCATAATTGATATCAGCCTGAGAGAAGACGAGATTGAGCGATATGCTGCTGTGGGCCGGTATGATGATGGTGTCGGGTAATCCTGCGTGGCGGCTGCACATACACGGTGAGAAATCTCCCTTGTTCGGGTGACTGAGTATGATGGCATCGCAGTTTCCCAAAATGGCGGGTTCATCCGTATGATTGATGATACGAGCCTTTACCGAAGTAGCCGCTTTCGTGCTTTTCACATGGTCTACTTTGAACTCTATGGCTTGCTGCAGAAGGTTCTCCTCGGGGATAGGCTTGTCGTAAAAACAGTAACAAACAGCCGTAAATATGGCAATAAACACGCCGACACTCCCCATGAATTTCAGCACTTGCTTTTTGGTGGTACCGGGCTCTGTCAGCATGAAATAAAGGGTAGGAATCACCAAGAGAAGCGGAATATGCAGGTTGTCTGAGATAAGATGCAAGGCCCCATGGGGATTGTTCTCTGAATCCGCCAAGGTGAGTATCAGTGTGAGCGGTAATGGCCAGAATAGTCCTGCCCAGCCACCAATAAGCATACGCGTGTGGCCCGCTTGAAAACAGGAGTAGATGCGGCTGACGCTTATCCACAGCAAAAGCACCACTCCGGTGACGATGAAGACGACCTCTCGCTCCCATTTGGAAATGAGTTGGCCTAGCTGCCCATCGGTCATGATATAGAGTATAACAGCCAGCTCACTCACCCATATCAGCAGGTACATGAGGCTGCGTTTTAACACATTTGCGTAGCTTACAGGCGGCATGGAATGAAAGGCTTTTCTCCATACTATCATGTTCACTATGAGAGTAGCAAGGAATTTTTTTCGGTATTAAAAATCGCTACCCCCTGCGGTAGCTGTTTGACAGCGGTGCCGCAGGGGGTGGGTAGTTACTGCGTAAGTGTTCAATAGAGTTAACTCGGTAAATGAGCAAAAGCGCAGTAAAAAATGAGATTTTTTTGTAAAAAAGTGAATTTTATGACTTTTTGGGGGCTTTTTTGCTCTGCGGGGCAGGCATGATGCCGTAGCGCAGGCATTTTTTGGGGCAAGTGCTAACACATTGCAGGCAACCTATGCAGTTGGGGTGGCGCACAAAATCCGTAGTTGCTACGTCAATATTCATAGGGCATTTGCGGGTACATTGCCCGCAACCTCCGCATGCCTCCGTATTGCGGCGTATGCCGAAGATGCGCAGCACGCTCAACAAGCCCATGCGGGCACCGCCCGTGCACAGGTAGTTGCAGAACGGGCGGTCGGTAAACAAGGCCAGCACCACCATGCCAAGCACGAATATACCACCCGCCGTGTAGAATGTTCCTCTCAATATGGCGCCGAAATGATGGGGCCCTTTAAGTAACTCGAAGCTGAAAGCGTATGTAAGTAGCAGGAAATAAAATACATAACGGGATAATTGCAAATACTGCTGCAAGCCTTGCGGCACGCGTAGGCGCGGTAAACGCAGTTTTTTGCCCAGCCATGCTGCCCAATCTTGTGCTGCACCCAGAGGGCATACCCAGCCGCAGAAAAATACACCCAACAGCAACACTGTCGGTAGCATCCATTTGCTGATGTGTTTGGTGTGGAAAATGGTAAATACCACTGCTGCTAAAATACTCAACTGCACAATGAAACGCAGCACTTGAATCCAACCGTAGCCATTATTTTTTTTGCGCGACATGCTCCTATTCTACAAGTTTGTTATTATATTGCAAGCTTTTTGTTATTGCACTTATTGTTTTTATCTTGCCGATACGTAGGGCAAATTTTTGTATCAGAGCGCAGAGATGGGGTATGCGTAGTTGCCTTTCCCCAAGGGGAGCATTTCCAAGGCTGTACACAGTACTATGCCGGGCATGATAGTGCTTTTGCCGGGGGGAATGGATTGTACTCCCTTTAAGTCGGAAAGTATAGGGCTGCTACTGCGCTTTACCTCCAGCGGATATATGCACCCATCTTGTTCTATGATGAAATCTACCTCAGCTCCGTTGCTGTTTCTGAAATAACTGAGACGCGGCATGATTCCGTGGTTGTTAAAGCTTCTGTACAGTTGCCCGTAAACCCATGTCTCTAAAATGTTGCCTGATAACGCACCTTCCATCAGCACCTTAGGGGTGCTCCATCCACCCAGCCATGCACAGAATCCTGTGTCCATGAAGTAAAGTTTGGGGCTTTTTACCAAGCGTTTGGTGGTGTTTACGTAATAGGGTTCCAGCAAAGCGATGATGCCGGATGTTTCTAAAATGGAAATCCATCGCTTGGCTGTATTGACAGATACATCTGCATCCCTGGCTATATCACTGTATACCAGTTGTTGACCGGTTCTTGCCGCTGCTGATTTCATGAGCGCAAGAAAAGCACCTCTGTCTCCCACTTGTTGTAGGGACTGTACATCTCGTTCCAGATATGTTTGTAGATAAGCACTGAAATATTTTTCAACCTTGAGCGCGGGGTCGCATACCAGCGCAGGGTATCCTCCTCTCCATATGCGTTCGTATAATTCATTGATGCTGCAAATGTGTGCACGCTGTGCGCGTTCTTGAAGAGCTTTTAGCTCGCAACAGAACGGCTTTTCGTACATAGCAAGGCCCCCTATTTCGGATTGGGAGAAAGTGCTCATGTCCAGTATGCCGATGCGACCGGCTAAGCTTTCGCTGATGCCTTGCATGAGGTGAAAGCGTTGAGACCCCGTTAACCAGTACATGCCTTTACGCCGAGGCTCCGCATCCACTTTCAATTTGATGGCTCGCAATAGTTCCGGCGCGTATTGTACCTCGTCTATGCATAATGGCGGCGCATAAAGCTCCAAAAAACCAATAGGGTCTTCTTTTGCCTGCTTCGCCAGGCGATAGTCATCCAGCGTTATGTATTTCATACCCTCCGGCATCAGGCTTCGTAACAGGGTGGATTTGCCTACTTGACGAGCCCCTGTGACCAAGACACAGGAAAAACTGCGACTCAAGTCTTGTACTTCGTCGCTTATTGTTCGGGGTTGTATGTACGAATTATTATTCATGTAATTTTGCAGTATTATGGCAAAATTGCATGAAAATGCAAGTAAAAATCATCAAAATTCATGTAATTTTGCCACGCGATTGCAAAATTGCATGAATTTGGGTAATGAGTGTGCATATTGATTTGCCGAGGGAAATACTGCTTGGCGGTGCAAAGAATGGCAGATAAGCGCCATTTCCGGGTGAGCTATATCTTTTTGCGTTGACTCGCAAAGGGGCACGTGGTAGAGTGTCAGGGTAATAATACCGTGTTTTCTCTATGAAACTCAAGCATATCGTATGTACCTTAATGGCAGGTTGCACTCTTTTTGCGACAGAAGAACCCGTATCGTTGAGCTTGTTTAAAGAGTTGGCTACCGCTCAAAAGGGAAATGTTTTGTTTTCTCCTGCGTGTTTTGAGGAGGCCTTGTTGTATGTAGGTAAATATACGGCCGGGCAAACACGCGCCGAGCTGAAGGCAATGCGTTTTTGGGCGAGAGATGAATATACCTCCATGTATCCACAAGTGGCCGCTGCTCTCTTTGTAGCAGATGATATGAAGCTTAAGCCCATAAAAAAGGCGGTGGTGCGTGTGCCTTTCTCAACCGACCCGGGGGGAGCCGTGCAGAAAATAAACACGTGGGTTAACAAAGCAACCCGTGGTATGATACCCGCTGCCGTAGATTCTGATTCCGTAGGGCAAGATACGCGCTTTTTCGTAGTATCTGCTCTTACCTTGCAAGAGGGATGGGTGGAGACCTTTGCCGATAACCTTACCAAGCCTAATTACCCCTTTACCATGTCTGATGGTACCGTGGTGAAAGTTCCCATGATGACTGCTGAGGATTCTACCTCGCATCGCTATGCGGAGGGGGATGATTGGCAGGCCGTGCGTTTGTTGGTGATGCCCAACAAAAAATCTAAAAATAGGTATGCGGGTTCTTTTATTGCCATACGTCCGCGGGGTGATGTGCGTGAGTTTGCAGCCAAGCTTACGCCCGAGTTGCTGGAACATATATACAAAGAACTGGCGCGGCCCACCTCGTATGTAGAGGGGGATAAGATGTACGTGCGGTATACGGATGTGATGCTGCCGTGTTTCTCATTGTCCCCGGCACAGGTGAATCTGGCTCCGTATATGCAAAAACTGGGGGTGTGCTCTTTATTCTGTTCTCAGGCGGATTTTTCCCATCTTACTGAGGAAAAAGGGGTGCATCTGGATTTTTTCATTCAAAAAAACGGGTTGGATGTGCATGAGGAAGGCTTTAATGCGGTGAGCGTGACTTGGGGAGGTCCTATGGGGGCTTATCGTGAACCGGTGGAGCAGCATTTCAGTATCACGTTTGATAAACCGTTTATCTTCATAATAGGCACCATGCATTCGCAGGTAAGACCGTTTTTTATGGGTATTTGTGAGAATCCCGCCGTGGGGGGCGGTGCAACGGTGTATGCTGATAATGCCGTGTCCGGTAGAACAGTACTTTTAGACTTTGATTATGGTGAGCCGCTGATGCGCTTGCTGGAGAAAAGCCCTTGGGCGGCCTTGTTTGAAGGTAAGCCGGACGGCCCGTGTTTTGTACAATGCAATGCCCGCAAGCTCAAAGCCGGGACAGATGCGGATGCTCTCTTGCAAGCTGTGGAGTATCAAGATGCGGTAAGTGGTGATTATTTGAAGCTGATACCTATATGCCGCACTACCGTGAAAGAGGATGGTAAAGTGTACATCAGGCTGCGTGCTGCGGTAGATTTCTCGCTTCGGGGGGAGCATGCCTCGTGCGACTCTGCTTTAGGCGTTTATTATGCTTATTTGTGGTTTGAGATAACAGAGGAGATTGCGAAATGAAACAATCATTACTTATTTTGATTACGGCGGTGGGATTGGCCATGGGCCGGGGGGCGGAATCTGCTTCTGCCCCCGCAGAGCTGCATGGCGATATTGCGGAGGCCGTAGCCTCTGCGTTTCCTACGGCAACGGGTGGCCCGGGGTATTCTCAGGAGACGGCCTGGCGGCTCGGGGCAGAAACTGCGTATGACGAGGCCATGTTGCTTGCCTTGTTGCCGAGTGATTACCGAAACCTCAGCATTGATTTGATGGAGGGCGACAATAAGCGCATGTATACAGTGCTGAAGTTCAGTTATATGCGTGCCGGACAGTGGCAGGAGAGTGAGCTTTGGGTGGATGTGCATGATTCACTCATGCGTACGGCCTCGGCAGTGCGTGAGGCTCAGCAGTCCGCCGCCCGGATGCCTCAATCGGTAACGGCTCTGCAAGAAAAACTTTGGGAGCTGTACTTTCAGTGTTGCCTGACGGAGGGTGCTATTGATACGGAGCCCGTCAGAAAACGCATTATGCAGCTGCAAGACCCCGCGCAGGTGTATTTAGTGGCCGTTTATTTTATGGAATGTATGCCGCATCAGCTGCCGAGTGTGGCAGATTTGCCTGAAACGATGATGTCGGATGATGATTTAGCGGCGGATGAACTTGTGTTTGCCCTTTGGGCTCACCGCCGTAATGTGGTGTGGTATTGCAAAGAAGCGCTTATCCTGATGGCGAGAGAGGGCAATGAGCAGGCTTTACGATATGCCGAGCGTTTGATGCGGGATTCTCCCGGTGATAACCCCTTCGATTCTATGTATCAAAAGGAAACGGAAAAGTTGCTGCGGGGCGAACCTTCAAGTGAACCGTTGGTTCCGCGGGTGTAGATTCGGTATAATTCATTTTTTTTGATAAAAATTTCGCGGATAGGGTGCCGGGGTGCATTATCATAAGTGACAAGCAACTGATATGCTGAGATGGTGGAAGAGAAACGCCGAAGATGAGGCGCGGGAGAAATGCCGCGCATGGTTCCGTGCGTCCATGCACCGCCTGTTGGCATACGCCCGCTTGCAAGTGGATGTGGATACCGATGTGGAGGTATTGCTCAGCGGGGTGATTGAGCGTGTGGCTGAGGCCGTGGCTCAAGGCCGCGTGCCGGCGGAGGAAGAGGACTTGCTGCGCTACAGCATGAGCTCCATTCGGCATGAGGCCATACGTGCAAACCGCCGTAACTGCAACCGCCGTGAGGCTGAGCAGCAATACTTTGCCGGTGCCGGTCCTGAACCCGTTTCTGAACATCCCCGCATGAGCGAGGCCGATGCCGAGGTACGGGCTCAGCATATACGCTGCGCTGTGCAGCAGCTGCCGGCAGAGCAGGCAGAGCTCATTATACTTCATATTTGGGAGGAGTTGAGCATTGCTGAGATTGCACGCCGCTTCCGCACCCCCGAATCCACCATCCGCAGCCGTTATATCGTTGCCTTGCGCACGATGAAGTCTTATTTATCAACCCTAGATATTTGCTGACCCACATGGAAGACGCAGATAAAGAGCTTAAAGAAATAGAAACCATGCTCCGTGCGCTGGCGGCAGAAGACCGCGCCGGGCACCCGCAAGATGCTGCCATGCTGGCGCGCTTGACCGATAAGGCAGATGCCGTTTGCAGCCGTAGTACTTTGCGTCCATGGTACCGCAGCCCCATATTGTGGCGCAGTGCCGCAGCGCTGGTTTTGCTGGCGATGGTGCCCGTTTTGTGGCAGGGGCTGCAAGAGCCTGTATCTCGTGGCCCCTTGGTTCATACCTCACCTGTTGCCCAAGCTGTGGTGCCTCAACTGGAGCCGGTGACTGTTTGTGGTACCGGCGAGGGGGAGTCGGAGGCCTTGGTTATATCCATGCCGGAGTCTGTGTCTGCTCTCATGTCGGGGGCTACTGTTGCATCCGTGGCTGCCGTTGCTGAGTCGAGGCCCGACAATTTGCCGACTCTTTCCCCCGCTGCCGTAGCCGTGGTTGACAACGCAGGCACGGTAGAAATGGTCACGCATGAAACGGCGGTTGCCGTCTACTCCGGCGGTGCCGAGGCTGAATGTGAAGCGGAGGATGCTGAAGAATCTGCTTGGGTTTTACCCAATGCTGCTATGGCGCAGAACATTGCGCCGGACGCGGAAAGATGCATGCCCTCGGCCAACATGCGCTCTGCAGCGCACCCCTTGATGAAGGCTGCCCGTGGCAAGGGTAAGGCCCGAAATGCACCTGCCGTGCGCAGTGTGGCTGATAAACTCAAGACCTATGCCGCTGCTTTGCGGCGCGCTGTTGATTTACCGTAAAAAAGCTCACGGCAACGTGGTGTTGCCGTGAGCTTTTTTTCTTTGTTCTTGCTTCTTAATGCCTGTGGCTGCACTTGTGAATGCACATAATAGTCACGGCGGTGGTCAGTGTGGCCATTAATACGGTGTGTATCAGCCCCAAGGCCATTTTGCAACATTGACGGCGTGCACAGCACTTGTCATGGTTGCAGCATACGGTGTTTTCGGTCGGTGTACTTTGTGTGTCCATGGAGTTTTGATGCGCTGACCCTGCGTCATTTGCAAAAACGGTTGTTTTTTCACAGAAAAAATGTAGGATATCTGATTTTTTCGCTTGCCACATTACTTAAAAAACGATAACATAGCGCCATGAAAAACATGGTACGTTTTTTCGCTGCCGCACTGAGCACCATGGTGTGCCTCGGTGGAGACTTGGTTAAGCCTATCAGCACCGGTGAATTGTGGAACGGCCCTAAAGCCGCTGCTCAAAACAAATATTTGGCCGGTGCCCGTTATGCTCCGGTGGATGAAACCACGTGGCGCATGGCCAATGGTTCATTTACGTTCGGTAAACTGCATGCCGGTGAGGTGTTGCTGCACTGGGGGGAAGACAACATTGACTCTCTGCGTGTGATTGTGTACAGCAAGGGTGATGACGGCGCGATTGACCGTGAGGAGTTCCTCAAGAAAATTGAGGATGCCAAAGAAGCTCTCAATGAGATTAGCGGCGTAGAGGGTAAAAAGAAAAAGGTGAATGTTAAAGAGACCGGTGTTCAGGTAGAGTGCTGGGAGTGGGTGTGGGAAACCGGCGCCGCCCGTATGGATGCCAGCTACACCGGCGAAATCAGCAGAAAAGCCAAGCGCGGTAAGAAATCTAAGGAGATGGTTCAACCCTTTGAGGCAGAGTTTATACGTGTGGACCTCGGCCCCGATGCCGCCGCTATTGCTCATGGCGGAGCCTCTGATAAAGTGACCCGCAAGGAGCTCAGGGGTAGTATTCAGAAAGAAGAAGACGGCACCGTGTGGTTGGATGGCGTGAATATGGTAGACCAAGGCCAGAAAGGTTACTGTGTGCCTGCTACCTTGGCACGTGTATTCGCGTTCTATGGTATGGATGGTGTAGACCAGCACGCACTGGCGGCTCTGTGTGATTCCTCGGCTGATGGTGGTACCAGCTCCAACTCCATGGAGGCAGCCATGGCTGCCATTTGTAAAAAGTTCCCCGTAAAACTCATTACCATTGAAGATTATCAGTCTGTTGTGATGGCTTTGATGGAGCCTTACAATAAGGTTGCCAAGAAGAAAGGTAAACAACAGCTTTCTTTTGCCACGCCTCCCTTAGATGTGGCAGACCCTGAGCTGCTCAAGCAGGTGCGCGCCGGCAAGAAGAGCCAGGTCAAGAAGTGGATGGGCGCTGTTAAAAAGCATATTGATGCCGGTACTCCCGTGTTGTGGAGTGTGACCCTCGGCATTTACAAGGAAGAAATCGCCGTGCCGCAAGCCCGTGGTGGTCACATGCGCCTTATCATCGGCTATAACATGAAAGAGCAAACCATCATTTACTCCGACTCTTGGGGTGCCGGCCATGAGAAAAAGACCATGCCGGCTGCTGAGGCCGCAGCCATGACTACCGGCCGCTACGCCATTAAGCTGAAGTAAAAGTTTTCAGGCAGTAAGTAAAAAAAGCCCCTTTCCATACCGGAAAGGGGCTTTTTGATGAAAAAACTTAGTTGCGTGGTGAGAAGATGGGGGGATTCTCAGGCTAACATGTTGCGGAGCTCAGCTGTGCTGAGGCCTTTCATACGCCAGCGCATGACTTTGCTGAGCAATTGCAGGTAAAGCTCGGGTTGCTCGGCCGGTACTGCCAGTAGAATGATGGTGTCGGCAGCAGCATCGGGCCATCCGATGGCTGTTTCGCAACGTGCTATGTACACGGCTGCTTGGGGCAACCCTTCTACACGGGCGTGGGGTACGGCTAAGCCTCTGCCTACATAGGTGGATTCCAGTTCTTCTCGCTCCAGTGCAGAGGTAACCAAGGCCTCTGCATGATGCTCGAAATGCAGCGCTGCCAATTCACGGCAAAGCTGTGCAATGGTGTTGCTGTGGCCCTGAGAAGCGAGTATGGGGGCTTCACGTTCCGTTATGAGTATCTGAGCGGTATTCATGGCGGTGCGGGGCAGAGCGTATCACGAATAACGCCGCTGAACAAGTGATTCTTGTGTCTTATTTGCTAAAATAACATATTTTTCTGATAAATGCTCCACGGCGTGCAAATTGTAGTATTGAACTCCGGGTAGAAATGGGGTAAAATACACGCACGATGCGTAGGGTGAAATACACACGAAACATAATCGGCTTGGCCGTAGTGACCATGAGCCTGCTGCAATGGGCCGCAGGGCAAGATGTCGCGCCTTCTGTAACAGAGGTTCCTCCCGCCGTGAGTGAGGAAGATTTCTCCGATGAGGTGGTAGAGACGGTACAACTGGGCGGCGAAGAAAATGTATCTGCCGATCAGGAGGGCGTGCAACGTGCGGGGGATTATGATTACACGCCGAATGTTGATTCTCCTTTTGATGGCGAAACCGGTACCGTGGTCGGTAAGGAAGAAGAGACGCCGGTTACGGACCAGATGCCGTCTGAGAACGACCCCTCACGTATCGCTTACCCTGTTACACGCCGCAATGCGCGTACGATGTCGCTTACCGTGCCGGCACCCCGTGGGCTTATTACTGACCGCAATGGGG
>JAFYUT010000087.1 GCA_017549485.1 Akkermansia sp. | reverse complement strand
CCTCCACTGGGTTTTGTCCGCCTTTAGCCAAGAAGCTCTTACCGATAACAGCTACATCTGCCAGAGCCGTCCAATCACGCAATTCTCCGGTAGTATCAGCTATGTAGCACAGGTTGTCGGGCAGGGGGGCCGGTATCTTCTTTTCGGTACGCAGCACAGGGTAGAACCCTGCGGCGGTGAGGTCTTTCACCACATCGGCCCTGCGCTCGGCGTGGCGGGGTACAATCAGCGGGAATGCGCCTGCCTCTCGCACGGCCGTGGCTATTAATGCTTCTTCCCCGGCGTGGGTAGAGGCTGCCAGTACAATGGGCTTGTTGCCGGATATGGTGTCGAGCAGGGCTTTGAACTCAGCGCGGGGGGCTGAGGGGGTGTCGCCTAATACGTCAAATTTAATGCTGCCGGTTACGGTAATGATGTCTTCATTCACCCCGATGCCGCCGAATCGGCCTTTATCTCTCTCATTCTGCGCCCCCAACGCGGTAAGACGCGAGAATAGCAGGGATGTAATACCTCGCACCTTGCGGTAACGTCCCTCACTGCGAGGGGAAAGACGCGCATTGAGCATCAACATGGGAACCTTGCGGCGGTGGCATGCCTCTGCAAAGTTTGGCCATAATTCTGCCTCAATCAGTACGACCGCCTTGGGCTTGAAGCGAGAGAGACAACGCTCTGACAATCCCGGTACATCCAGCGGGGAGTATAGGGCTCGTACACCGGGCAGTGCGGCATCTCTCACTACTTGGTGCCCGGTAGCAGTGCTGGTTGCCAGTACCACAGGCTCGGTGTGGGTTTTCTGCCATTCGCGGATGAATTTAAGTGCAATGAACACCTCGCCCACGCTTACGGCATGCACGTAAAGCCCTCCTTGCGGTTCCTCTGACTTACGGCGCTTGTAAATACCGAATCTCTCAGAAAGACCTGTGCCGAACCCGCCGCGCTTCTTCATTTTAATGAGATAGCCCGGTATGGAGACCAGCAGGAAAATCGGCAGAAACAGGTTGTAGAGAAGGAGAAAGATAAAGCGTTTCATGATTGTTGTTTGCGGTAGAAAAGAATGGTATTTTTGCCGTAGGTGCGTTCATCCACCAACTCCCAGCCGGGGAATTCTCGGGTGTGAATATCACCCACGCCGTAGCCTACTTGGGCCTCTGCAATAAAGTAGCCGTCATCTGTTAAGAGCTCGTGCAGGCGGTCGGTCATCAGCTCTGCTATCATATCGCGGTCACCGGCGGCTTTGGCGTAGGGCGGGTCTGCAAAGATGATGTCGTATTTACCGGCGTCCCGTTTTACGAATTGCAGGCAATCACTCTGAACTACGCTACCTCCGCTCAGTTTGCTCTTCTCCAGATTTTTGCGAGCCATGGCGCAGGATTGTTTGGCCGTATCCACCATGCGCACGGAAGCCGCGCCACGGCTCAGGGCCTCAAGCCCTACGGAGCCGGAGCCACAGAACAAATCCAAGATGCGTGCCCCGTTCAAAATGGGGTGCAGTATGTTGAACAGAGCCTCCCTCACGCGGTCCTGCGTGGGCCTGACTTCTCCTTGCGGTACGCGTATGTTGTACCCCTTTGCCTTGCCTGCAATGATTCTCATTACGAAAAAGGAGCCCATGACTCGTGCACAGACTCCCGGTTAAAGTTGATTCGTGTCTACGGATTAACGGCTTCCGGGGGCATTGCCGCCGACAGAAGGCTTGGGAATGGGGTACAATAGCGTTACTGCCTGCTGAGAAAGCACTTGTCCACTTACCAAAGAGCGCTGCACGCTGATGAATGAAATGTACACGCCATTGCCGTCGGCTGACTTAGCCAGACGAAGCATCTGGTTAATGTGGGTGAAAGAGTCCTTCTTCTCCAGTTTCCAGTCTGTGCCGGTCTGGGCATGGTAAATGTAATCGTCATCGGCCTTGAACTCAGTAGCAGTCAATTCGCCGTAAGAGGAAATCCACGTGTTGGTAGCCGCATCGTACTGAAGGTTGCTGAAAGGAAGCGGGGTGCCGTTGTTGTTGGCGCGGTTCACCAGCAGAGAGAGCAGCTGCCACTTGCCGTCTTCTGTATCTTTCAGAGATATCACACCTTGAATGTCTTGGCGGGTCTGCATCTGGCGCTCACCCCATGCTTTCTTGTATGACTCGTACTCCTCGGCAGAGTCCCACATCTCGGCCATGTAGGGCATCAGATTATCCGGATTGTAAGATTCAACGAAACCTTTAATCTTCTCTTGGTCCAAGGTTTGCAGCTTCTGCAAAGCCTTGGCGTGCAGTGCTTCAAAATCCTTTGTTAAAGCAGGACTAATCAAAAAGCACACGCCCTGAGCGCCGTTTGTCGGAAGCTGGAAATCGGCCAATGCCTGAGGCACCTCGGCTGCCTGTGTTGTCATAACCAAAGCCGGTGCGGCCAAGATTGCGAGTAAAGATGTGAATGCTTTCATATTTCGTTGATGACTCTATCATTTTTTTTTTTACTTGGCAAGCCTGAATTTTTTTGCTATTGTCATACGCGATGAAGGTTCATTCCTGCAAAAAGTCTATGATTTTCTGTGTGGTAGCCGCCGTGAGTGTCGTCATGGCCTCTTGTGCAGCCCCCACACCGGCAGACCGCATTGCTGAGAACCCGGCTATCTATCATTCGCTCCCGCCTGCGCAGCAAACCTTGGTAAGCCAAGGTCACATAGAGCAGGGCATGTCTCCCGAGGCGGTTCTGCTGGCGTGGGGGGCTCCTAATACTGCTCCCATTTTCGGTGAAAAGGATGGCAAGAAAACAGAGCGCTGGGTCTATAAAGGGTATGAGCCAGTCACGGTTATGCCTGACTGGAGGCCTGCCTACGGCCGCTACGGGTGGTATGACCCCTTTTACCCCGCAAGCAGCACCGCCTATATTCCCACTCAAGATGCCTATGTTGAGTTTGTGAATGGCAAGGTAAGCTCATGGGCAAAAAAGGGGAACTGATTATAATCTTCTGACTAACAAATATAACATTATGAAAAAAACAATAGTAGCATTCGTGTTGGCAGCAGGGCTCCTTGCTGTTCCTTCCTGCACAAACCTCGGTTCTCTCGGTACCGTCAGCGCCAATCAGGTAGGTGCTGTAGGTGAGGTGATTACCGGTACTGTTACCAATGCTCGCAACGTCACCATCGACACCGACTCCTCCACCAAGAACATGGGCACCGTTTTGGGTGCAGCCGTAGGCGCCGGTGCAGGTCAGCTTTTGGGTGGCGGTAGCGGCCGTGTTGCCTCCACCGTAGGCTTCGGTGCCCTCGGTGCTTTGGCCGGTCGCGGCGCTGCCAAGTATGGCGATCAGACGCAGGGCCAGGTGCTCACCATCAAGGCCGACAAGGGTGGCCGTACCTACAATGTAACCCAGCCCGTATATGATGGCGTAGGCTACATCCCCGTAGGTACTCACGGTACTCTTCAGTTGGGCGGTGGCGGCAAGTTCCTGCCCGATGGTTTCTAATACTTATTCCGTATAATCGATTTTTCCGATTATGCATTTCGGAACCACATCTCAGGGAGAAGACATGGAGGTCTTCTCCCTCCTTTCTTCTCAGCTGGAGGTTCGCATCACCAACTATGGTGCACGTGTACTCAGCGTCGTACACCAAGGGGTGGATGTGCTATACGGCCCCAAGACGGCAGAAGAACTGCTGGCAGATACCTGCTACTGCGGTGCCGTGTGTGGGCGTGTAGCTAACCGCATAGCCGGCGGTGTGTTTGAGCTGGGTGGCCGAGAGTACCGCTTGGCTACCAACAACGGCCCCAACCACTTGCATGGTGGCTTATGCGGGTTCAGCGATAAAGTGTGGACGGTTGACTCCGTTTCTGATACCGCGGTGGCTATGTCATTGGTGTCTCCCGATGGTGAAGAGGGTTACCCCGGTACTGTGTGCGTCAAGGCCGTGTATGAGCTGGAGGGCGATACCCTTCACCTGCACCTTGAGGCTCGTACCGATGCTACCACGCTGCTTAACCTCACCAACCATGCCTACTGGAACCTGAATGGCAGCGGTACGATGGATGACCACCTGCTGCAGGTGTGCGCCTCGGCCTATACCCCCATGGTAGCCAATATCCCCACTGGTTCCATTTTGCCCGTAGCCGGTACGCTGTATGATTTGACCACGCCCGCTTGCCTCGGTGAGCGCAACGCGGCAGATGCCATCAGCGGTGGTTATGATGACAATTATGTGCTGCCTACGACACAAGGTGTCAAAACTGCTGCCGTGCTAACCAATGGCATGCGTACACTGCGTGTGGCTACAAATGCTCCCGGTATGCAGGTGTACACCGGTGATTATCTACCGCTCAAGCGCGGAGGTGTTGCGCTGGAAGCCCAAAACTTCCCCGATTCGCCTCACCATGCACACTTCCCCACCATAGAGTTGCAACCCGGTGAGGTATACTCTCGTACCATTTCTTGGCAGTTAAGCTGATTTTTTCTATCTGCTACATGGATAAAAAAACGACCGCTCGTTTGAGCGGTCGTTTTTTGATAGGTGTTTGGTTGAAATCAGAAGAAATTGATGGGCAGGGCAGAACCGGTTTCACCCAAGGTGAAAGAGATACCGAACCCCGTTTCTTTTTTACCGCCGTTGTCTCGCAAGAATAAGGTAGCACCGGTGTACCATGCACCTGTTTTGCGGAATACGGAGTACTGCTGAATCGGCAGGCGCCCCTTCTCGATATCCCAGCTCCAGCGGCAAGCCGTGCTGTATTTATCATTAATGCGCAAATTGGCTTGTGCATACATCTGGGCCGTATCTCTCTGCAAGGGGTGGTTATTCAGGCTTCTGTAACCTACAATACCTTCCAGATAAGCCAAGGGTTGGTACGCAAGGTAGGTATTGTATTGGGAGAATCCATCGCCATTCTTGATGGTCGGTGTTTGCGTCTCAAGATTCAGGCTGAGTCTTCTTGTGGGGGTGAGTCTGAGGTAGGAGTAGATGTTAGAGAACTGCCCGGAGGAATTCGGGTTCTCCTCATTGTAGTCCACAAACAGATTCCAGTTCAAAATGGTGCGGGACTCGCCGTCCACACTGGTGGTCAGTGTATTTTGCATGCCCATACGCCAAATTGTCCATGTTCCCCAGCCGTCAATCCCTGAGAAGCCCATCAAATCAAGACTCATTGGGCTGCTGGTGCTGTTGCCGTAAATGCTGGACCATGTGTCAACCTTGGGCACACGTGCGTTGGAGGACGATATGCTACAGTGAGACAGGGTGGTGTAGGGGCGTATCACGTGTGTTAACCCCTTATACCCTAAGTAGGGTAAGCTGAAATGGGGCATGCTCTTGTGCAGCTTGAAGCTGAAATCAACCGCGGCATATCCCAAGAAACGGTTGTCGGCACCTACGCCGTCTACCCCGTAATAACCACTGTAGCCCACACCGGCTTTAGGCGTGATGTTCAAGAAATTAAATGCCTTGAAGCTGGTCGTAACCTCATGGGTGGAGTTAGCGCGCAGGTAGGCAGAGGTGTTGAGCATGCGCTCATAATAGTTACGTACAGCCGGGTCGGTGGCTTCATCCAGCGCGGCACGGTACATGAACAGCTCATGCGCGGGGATGTATTGACGCATGGCTCCGAAACTGTTGCGAGTTTCGTAGTTAATACCTGTTCTGCCGATAGCTGTGCGGGCACGGTAATAGGTAAGCTCAATTCGCTCGTCCGAGGTATAATAATCATTCGGGGCAAAACGCGTCCACAGCATGGTCTCGCTCTTTCTGCTCGTGCGGGTCAGGCGTACCGTGTTGTCCGGTCTGTTGTTAACGCTGCCCTCCTCGTCAAAATAGTCACGCAGCATGTAGCGGTCGCTCACCCAGTGCAAATCCGTTCCCAATGTCCAATCTGCCTCCGGGTTATTACCCAGCGTGGGTAAATCCCACAGTGTGCTCATCTTGACATCATAGCGAGAGTGTTTGGTGGGCTCACGGGGAGTCTCGGTCGGGTTAATCATTGGGTTGCTATCCGCTGCATAGTACATGCGTAAACCCGTCATATCCTCATACTTTTTGCTCATCCCCAAGTCTTCTACATCCAAGCCTGTGGCAATGCCGCGGCGTGTGCGGTAATCCAAATGGGTGGTTAACAGGTAATCTGCCGTGGGGATATTGTTCTCCACTCGTCTGTTGCCCAGCAAGAATCCGTACTGATTCAGCAAGTAGGCACCCCAAATGGATTTTGCTCCCGGTAACGGTAAATAACCCTCGCGCGGATTTAACGAGTGAGAGAATGTGAGCCACCCAATGATGGGTATGGCTACATCATGCCCGCCACCGGCTACGCTCAAGCGGGTCACTCTGCCATAATCTCCCGGGTATATGGTCAATTCTCCGGCCCCCACCCAAGTGTCCGGCTCTTGGGAGTCATCCGTAGATACATACGCATCCTGAATCTGCATGTACTGCTTACCCTCAGCATCTTTGTCGTAGAGGATACGTGTCCCTCTCACAATAATGCCGGATACCTTGGCTCGCGCACCTCGGATGTCCACTCGCATCTTCTCCCAATCATACACGCCGCTTTGTGCACGCGTAAGAGTCTCGCCCACGTATACCGTCAAAGGGCCTTGCAGTTCGGCCTCTTTCTTTTCAAGGTTTACACGTATGCTCTGCGCCTGCACATCCACCCCGGAGTTCGTCTTCAAATGCACCGGATTCCCTTTGCCTATATAGGTAATTACGCGGTTGTTATTATCGTAGATGATTTCACCTCCCTCGTTTTCAATGGTTAAAGCATCCGGAATCGTAGGTGTGGCTATCTCTCCGGCTACGCCGATAGCTTTATCCGTCAAATCCATGACCGGGTTAGAAATCTTCGGGCTACCCGCCTCATCGGGCAAGGGGATAAAATCTTGATCAGCAGAGCTGTAAGGTACGCATATCGACAGTACTCCCGCCACAATGCTTACAGCTCTTTTGGTGTGTTTGCGCGTTCCGTTTCCCATTACGAATTAAGTTTGCCTTAATTATTCAGTTTTGTCAAGCATCTTTCTCCCCTAAATTCTCGCGTGCGTGAGATTTTTCTCGCTCTTTCGGTGCCTCCTGCCTCAAAATATTCCTTGCCGAATAGGCTATATCATACAAATTTCGTATTCATGCCAAAAAATGATGAATTTTCCTGTTGCAAGTCGGCCCGTATCGTGCTATTTTATTGGCACCATGATTACAGGTACTACACACAAGAAGGCTGCCGAGTGGGTGGAGCAAATCCGCCAGCTCTGCAAACCCGATTCCGTCTACTGGTGCGACGGTTCCGAGGAAGAGAACACCAAGCTGTGCGACATGCTGGTAGAAAAAGGCACCTACATTCGCCTTAACCCCGAGAAGCGCCCCGGCTGCTTCTTGGCTCGTTCTACTCCTTCTGACGTGGCCCGCGTAGAGGAACGTACGTTCATCTGCTCTGAGAAGCAGGAGGACGCCGGTCCCACCAACAACTGGAAGTCCCCGGAAGAGATGCGCGCCATCCTCAACCCCTTCCTTGATGGCTCCATGAAGGGCCGTACCATGTACGTGATTCCTTTCTGCATGGGTCCGCTTGACTCTCCCCTTGCCAAAATCGGCATCGAAATCACTGACTCCGCTTACGTTGTCACCAACATGCGCATCATGACCATCATGGGCGAGAAGGTTCTCAAGCGCCTTGAGGACGAGGTGAACGGCGGCGGCAACCCCAAGCGTGACGGCTACGGCGACTTCGTTCCCTGCCTCCACACTGTAGGTGCTCCCCTTGAGCCCGGTCAGGAAGACGTAACTTGGCCCTGCAACAACGAAGAGAAGTACATCTGCCACTTCCCCGAGACCGGTGAGATTATCTCCTACGGTTCCGGTTACGGTGGTAACGCCCTCCTCGGCAAGAAGTGCCTTGCTCTCCGCATCGCTACCGGTATTGCCCGCAAGAACGGCTGGATGGCTGAGCACATGCTCAT
>JAFYUT010000086.1 GCA_017549485.1 Akkermansia sp. | reverse complement strand
GCACCACCGGGCTACCATATGTCGCCCCACCGGGGCTCATAGATTAGGCGGGCATGCGCCCGCGTTAATTTTGCTATTTCGTTATCCTTTCTGAAAATCTTTGGGACACGTGTGATTCAAATCCCGGCCTGACGGTTCAGTCTTGCTTTCACTGTTTTTATAGACTTGATTAACTTGCAGCGTATACTACCGCACATCTTCACCAATGGCGCAATTTCTTCTTGTTTCATAGCATGAGTGCTCACCATCAACTCCGGCCAATATGGCTTCCATAATGGACAGCTTATTTGATTAAGCATGCGTTTTCCAGCAGAAAATGGTATTTTTCAACTGCGCGCGGCTGCGCCGCTTGCATGAGAGCTCACTGCGTTCGCATGATAGTACAGGGCTGACGTCCCTTAACATGATAGGCAAGATAAATCGGCCTCATCGGGCAGCTCGGCCAATTTAATACGGCCCGAGGCGCCGTGTGCTATACTGACGGCAGACTTGGGCAAGCCCAGCTTTTTAGCAAGAAAGGCTTCAATCTCCTTATTGGCCTTGCCATCTATGGGAGGTGCGGCAATTTTAAGTTTGAGCACACGCCCCACCTGGGGGTAATCTTCTTCCCAACCGAGGATTTCATTTTTTTTGGCACCCGGTGTTACTTTGAGGGCAATTTTCATGAGCGGCAAGAGTGATGAGTAAGCAATGATGCCACAACGGGCAAACGGGTGAGGGTTTTGCCGCAAGCGGCGGCATCTTCTGCCGTGGGCAAATCGCGTGCGGTGTGCACGCCCTCTGTCAACAAAAACGGCAACAACAGCACATGCTCAGCCCGCATGCTGCGCAGCGCGTCCATAGCCTCGGGCTCTTGGCTGAAATAGCCCACGGCCACCTCTGTGCCGGGCAACAACTCTCGCAAACGGCGGCAGAACAAAGCAGGTTCCGGCGGCGCCTCGGTAAGGCGAGACCCATGCGCCACCACCAACACCCCGGTATGGGATTGCAAAAGGGGGCGTATATGGGCGGCGGTTGCTTTGGCCAGCCAAGGGGATGCTCCCAGCACGGGCTGGTAATACAGCTCGGGGGTGGCATTGCGAGAGGCGTAGGCGTGGTTCAGCTCGGCCTCCAACTTAGCGCCGCTGGAGTGCCCGCTGAGCATAAACATGGGGTACACGAGAATGGGGGCATCAGCAGGGGGAAGCTCAGCCTTGCTGATGTTGCTGAGGTGGCAGCGGTACACGCGGTCCGCAGGCATACGGATACCGGGCGGGTTAAGCGACAAACCTTTCTCATTATAACTCACCAGTAGGTAATACTTACGCCAATTACGGTGGCGGCGGTACAATGCAAACACGGCCCCTACCACCGCCAACTGAGCCAACCCGAAGTGCATGTATATCAGGCACCGTAAGAAGGTGGCATCCTCTGCCGACAAAGCAGTATCTGCCAAGGCAGAGCCACAACTTACCGAGCCCCAAATGGCCGTGGCAAACAGAACGGCACACGCGAGCAAGGCGGCTTTGGTGGTGTTGATTTTCATGCGGTCGGAGAGGTCTGATTGAAAAATCGGCTCGCAACCCCGGGGTGAGAGATGCGAGCCGAATGTAAGGAATGGTGCACCGGGTTATGCCTTGGCATCCTGCTCATCCTGAGCCTGCAACTCAGCACGCAAGTTGTGCTTCTTGTCGCATGCCAGCACCACCGGAGAGGCAATGAAGATGGAGGAGTACGTACCCACAAAGATACCCAGCAACATGGCCACCGAGAAGTCGAACATGGACGGGCCACCCAAGAAAATGAGCGAAATCAACACGGCGATGGTGGAACCGGAGGTCAACAGTGTACGAGACAGCGTGGTGTTGATAGCCTCGTTCATGATGTCCTTAAGGTCCTCATTAGGTTCTGCCGTGCGCAGGCGCTCACGAATGCGGTCGTAAATTACGATGGTATCGTTAATGGAGTAACCGGCCACCGTAAGGAAGGCACCGATGTGAATGATACTCAGCTCCGTACCCAGCAGCACCACCAAGGCAATGATGGCAAGCACGTCGTGCGCGGTGGATACCAACGCACCCATGGCGAAGCTCCATTCGAAACGGATGGACAGATAAAGGGTAATACCCAGCAAACCGGCCAGCAATGCCCAGCAGGCGGTCTTGAGGAAGCTGGAGCCCAAGGCCGAGCTTACGGAAGACACGGCGGCGTCTTTCTCCAGCTCTTTCATACCGGGCACGTCGGCACTCAGCTTGGCAATCACTTTCTCGGCATCGCCCTCAGCCACGCGAATCTTAATGATACGGGAATCGGTACCGGTGAACTCCTGCACCGTGGGGGCTTTGGAGAGCTGCACACCGGAGATGGCGGCCTCTACCGCATCTAGGCTGATAGCTGAATCACCGGGCACGGCATACTCAATATTGGCACCACCGGTGAAGTCTACACCCAACGCCTTATCACCGCGTACGAATACGCCGTAGGCGCACATGGCCGCAATCGCAATGATAGAGCCCCAAGCCGTCACCTTGCGGTACTTCATGAAGTCTATCACCTTGCCCTCAAGCGGGGCCTTGGCAAACTTGATATCTTTGATAAGCTTGTAACGCTCGGCAAAGAAGAAGAGCACACGCGTTACCACAATAGCACCGATAAGGGAGGTAAGAATACCCACGCTGGTGGTTACAGCAAAGCCCTTGATGGAGCCGCTGGCCATCCAGAACAGAATCACAGCCGTGATAAGAGAGGTAATGTTGGAGTCCCAAATGGCAGAGAAAGCCTTTTCATAAGCGGCACGCAGACAGTCAATAAAGGATTTGCCCAGTGCCTGTTCTTCTCTCAAGCGCTCATAGATAAGCACGTTGGCGTCCACCGCCATACCCATGGTCAGCACGATACCGGCAATACCCGGCAGCGTAAGCACGAAACCGAACAAACTCATCAAGCCCAACAGTGCAAGGGCGTTGAAGGCCAAGCCCACCATGGCCACAATACCGGCGGTGCGGTAGTACCAATAGCAGAAAATGAAGACACCGATCATACCGATGATACCGGCAATAGTACCTTGGCGCAAGGCGCTCTGGCCCAGCTGGGCGGTCACGCTGTTGCGGCCTTCCACCACCAGTTCGCTGGAAAGCGGGTTAGCTAAAGCCTCAGAGATGTTCTGCGGCTCGTTCTTGCCGTCCAAACCGGAGATATTGAAATCCTTGTGCAGCACGCTCTGTACCACGGGGGCGCACTTAACAATGCCGTTGAGCACCACAGCCAGGCGGTCCTGCCCCAAGGCCATGCCACTGGTGAGTTTCTGCATGTGGCCTGCACCCTCACCGTTGAGGCTTACATTCACATGCCCGGCATGAGCACCATCAGGGTTGGCGGAAGAAACCTGAGAACCGGTGATGTACACACCCTTCTGCGTAGCAGAGTTGGGCGTACGCAGAATCTCATACTGATAAACAAAACGACCGTCCTCAGTGGTCAGCGGCACACCCAGTTCCTCAATGGTGAGCTGCTGCGGAACCAGCTGGTAATCCGGCAAGCCTAAATCGTAGGGGAGCGAACGGTAGCTGCGTACCTTGGTGGGGTCTTTCTCACCGGCTTGCCCTTCGTTGAAACGATGCAGCGCAGCGGTGTAAACATCCATTCTCTCGCTGACGGAGGGATTAGCCATCAAACGGTTGGACTCAGGGTGCACACCCAGTAGCTCCAACTTGGCCATCTGCGTAATCTTGGCCACCATCTCATCCATCAGCTTCTTGTTATTCTCTGCGTTGTTCGGGTCAAGCAAGGGAATCTGAATGAGAATCTTATCACCGGAGTGCAGAATCTGCACTTCAGCCGTACCGCTGGCATTCAAACGCTCACCGAGAATATTGCAAGCCTTGGTCATATCCTCCTCGGTGGGAGCCACGGTGGGGTTACCCTCTTCGTCCAATTTGGGCTGTACACGCAGGGTAAGCTCTTCGCCGCCCTTAATATCGATACCGTAGCGCATCCCGTTCACAAACAGGGAGAGCAGACAGAACGCTGCCAAACCGACAACGAAAAACGCACCGGCTTTGCGCTTGGCGCTGTCCAGCTCTGTGGCTAAGTACCAAAAGAATAACACAATAAGCAATATACCCGCCCCGAAGTAGAAAAACGGAGATTGCGTGATGGAATGTAGGAACTGAAGCATGATTCTTGACGCTTTGAATGTTTAACCGCTTTATTTTGCCAGCTTTTTACTCTACGTCAAGCTTGCGGTGTGACAGCGGAGCATAAAATTAAACGCTCCTGAAAAATACGGGCAATTTTCATACCTCAGAATACGCCCTTTATCATTCTCCCACTGTTTTTATCTGATTTTCATCAAAAAAATAACTTTTTTATTGCCATACGTATATGATTGTGTTAAATGATAGGCATGGCAACGAAGATGGTAGCCTTTCGGTGCGCTCCGCAACTGCTGGCGAAGGTGAACACCCTGGCAAAAGTACAGGGAAAGACGCGCACGCGGGTGATAACGGAGGCTGTGCGGCTGTTTGCGCGCGAGGTCAAGGCGCGTGGCGGGCGCATCATTCCCCCGTATCAGGGGCCGGAGCTATTGTCTGAGATAGATTTTGAGGCATCCTCAACAGAAGCTTCAACCAAAAGAAAAAACACTAAAAAACGAGTAAAAAAATGAAAATGGTCAGTAAAATAGCAGCTCTGTTAGCATTTTCCATGGCAGCTACAGCCCTTCCCGAAGCCCCGTCCATGGAGGCTGCACTTGCCCAGGCAAGTGAGCAGAAGAAAGACATCTTCGTAGATTTTACAGGCACGGATTGGTGCACGGCCTGCATACACCTGCGCAGCAAGATTGTAGAGTCCGACGCCTTTGAGAAAGCCTACGGCGACAAATATGTGCTGGTATCCGTGGATTTCCCGCGCAATCCGCAGTTGGTGGCCCAGATTCCCGATGAGGAGAAGCGCCGCCGTGAGAACCTGCTGTCCTCTTACCGCATTGAGGGGCTCCCCGGTGTTGTATTGATGGACGAAAAGGGCATGCCCTACGAGATTATCAACGGTACTCGCCGTAACCCTGAGGATTACATTGCCCTGATGGATGCCGGCGTGCAGAAACGCGCAGCCCGTGATGCCGCATTTGCCAAAGCCGCCACGCTGACCGGCATGGAGAAAGCACAAGCTCTTGCAGAGGGGCTCAAGGCCTTGCCGGTACCCTGCCGTGACAAGTACTTGGCCGAGATTGACGCCATCAACTCCTCTGATACAGCCAACACCCTCGGCTTTAAAGGCTTGGGCAGCGAAAGCGCCATGCGCATCAAGCAAGAAGAGGAGCTCAGAGACATCATTTCCGGCTTCCGTGGTAAGTTGGATGCCGCCTCCCTCAAAGCAAGCGTCGTGCAGATGGAGGATTTCCTGAAGCGTCCGAACCTTGCCCCCGAGGTGCGCCAGAACGCCCTTGCAACCATGGGTGACAGCTATGCTCTGTTGGGCGAATACATGAAGATGTATGAGTGCTACAAGGCAGCCCTGGAGGCCGCCCCCGACAGCCGCGCCGCCAAGCGCATTCGCGGCAATGTCACGAACTTTGAGGAAAACGTACTCCCGAACCTCAAGTAAATCGGTTCACACACAAAAACACCGTTGCCTGCCCGGCAACGGTGTTTTTTTATACATGAAAAAGAGTGATAAAGGCTTACAGCATGTCTGCCGTAATCTTGTACTTAGCACCGCAGCGCGGGCAAGAGGCCTCCAGATACCCCTGCTCTGAGAGGATATCGGCAAAGTCTTTCTTCATGGCACGCAGGGTGGGCAAAATCTTCTCTGCCGTGCAGCCGCAGCGGAAGGTGAATTTGCGGGTCTCCAGCAGCTTGGTTTCCTCGCGCTCATCCAGCTCGGTTACATCTTGAGCCGTCAGCTCACTGAGCCAGTCGATATCCGCCCCGGGCTGAGCGGCAATGAGCACATACTGATCATTCTCCAACTCAAACGCGCGGGCTACGCGCTGCTCACTCTGGCGGTAAAAATCCTCTACCCAGCCGATGACATCCTCACCGGGGAGAGTAATGACAGAGGTATGCGGCTCTTTACCGGTGCGGATATTCTGCGCAAACAGCATGTTTTTCTCAGGTTCTCTCACCCCCTCGGTAAACACGCGACCCACAACATCCTCCGTCAGCGAAGACCCCGACACAAAATAATTAGCCAGCATGGGTGACTTAATATTGAGCGTCCATGCGTGGTACTCTTGCCACGGGCGAGACACCAGATGCAACGTAAAGAACGCCAGCAGGCGCTTGAACATGGTATCCTCTGCCTCGGCATTGCGGTTACCATGCTGCATCAGGTTCAAATAATAATCCACGAAAAGAGGCGTAAACTCCGCCCGCAGCATCAGGCAATTGCGATGCCGTACAAATATTGCCTGCACTGTGGCGAACTCATCTACGGGTTGACCGTTATTATCTGTCATGACGTTTGATTGGCTTGCAGGCATCATACCCCTATTTGGGGCATTGTGCAAGCTAAATCACCATTTCACCTGCAAATTGGGATTTGACATCTCAGTACAATTTCGATACATTATCCCTAATGAAATCAAGAATCCCGACCATAATAATCGGACTTCTGGGTAGTGTGGCCATAGCTGCACCGTCTGCCCGAGTAGATATTGCACCGAGCGTAATACCGCAACCCGTAAAACTGGACTCTGCCATAGGCCAACCGGGTTTCGCATTGACCGGCGGCATTAAAGTGCATTACCGAGTCAGCCGCTCTGAAGAAGGTGCCGCTGCCATACGAGCCCTGATGGCCGCAGGTATTACCGATGTTTTGCCGGAGGAAAGCGAGGGCGAGCTGCAAGTAGGCATTGAGCCGGGCAAAGGGCGTGAGTGGTATGCCGTAAACGTAACGCCGGAGGGCATTCAGCTGAAAGTTGGTTCTCTTGCAGCATTGCACTTGGCTGCCCAAACATTAGCCCAAAGCATAGTGACAGACGCCGCCGGCCAACCGGCTTTACCCTGCATGCAGGTGGAAGACGAACCCATGCTGGCCTACCGAGGCCTGATGCTGGACCCCTGCCGCCACCCGCTGAGTGTAGAGCAAACCAAGAAGATGCTGCGCATCATGGCACGCTACAAACTCAACCGCTTTCATTGGCACCTGACAGATGACCAAGGCTGGCGCATTGAAATCAAGAAATACCCGAAACTCACCGAGGTAGGCAGCCGCCGAGATGCCACCCCCTTGCTCACCGACCATGAGGCGAGCGACAACACCCCCACGGCCCCGTTCTTCTACACGCAAGATGAAATCAGAGACGTGGTAGCCTATGCCAACAGCTTGGGCATCACCGTTATACCCGAGATTGAAATCCCCGGCCATGCCTCTGCCTGCATTGCCGCTTACCCCGAGCTGGGCAATGATGATATAGAGGGCTATGCCCCCAAGGTGGCCACCACCTGGGGTGTATTACCCTTTACCATGGCGCCCAAAGAGAGCACTTTCCGCTTCATAGAAGATGTCATGGCCGAGGTGCTGCCGCTATTCCCCAAGGCTGATTTGATACACATAGGCGGTGATGAAGCCCCGCGAGACCAGTGGGCCGCCAGCCCCTTTGCACAAGCTTACATGCAAAAGCACGGCCTTACCAACCCCGGCCAAATTCAGCACAAGTTCACTCACCGTGTGGCCGAGATGCTCGCCCCGCACGGCCGCCGCATCATCGGGTGGGATGAAATTATGATGGATGGCTCCGTCCCCCCCACAGCGGTTGTGATGGCATGGCGCTCATGGGTGAAACCGGATGCCGCCCTCACCGCCGCCAACCGCGGGCATGATGTCATTCTCTCCCCGGACTCACACTTCTATTTCAACTTTGCCCAAGGCCATATACCGGCAGACCCCGCCTACACTCCCCACGGGTGGGTAGAGGCCAAGCAAGATTGGCGCCATGTATACTCATTTAACCCCAAACCGGCACATTACACACCGGCGCAAGCGGCACGCATCATAGGCCTGCAAGCCAACTGCTGGAGCGAGAGCATCCAAAACGCCCCCAAGCTGGAGTATCAAGTGGTACCCCGTATCTGCGCGTTGGCCGAGGTTGCTTGGCGCCCCGCCGAGCTGCGCAATGCCGATGAGTTCTTGCAGCGCATCAAGGCAGAATACCCGTGGTTTAAGGAAATGAACATCAATTTCCGCCATGAGGACGGCACCCCCGCCCTGCCCGACGCCATGCAATCCCCGGGCATCTGATACAGCCGCAACAGATTAAAAAATTACGATTGACGCGCTGACGTGTCAATCGTAATTTTTTTGAGAAACGGGAAGCCGGGATTACTGAGCCTTGAGCTCAAGCACCGTAATCTCCGGCGGGCAACAAAAACGAATGGGCAAGCGGCTCAGCCCCAACCCGCGGCTTATGTACACATAATTACCGCTATCCCCTCGCTTCATACCGGCGCGGGCAGCCTGCGGCGACCACGGGGCATGCATCGTTAAAGGGCGCCCCCCGGGCATGCACACCTGCCCGCCATGGGTATGCCCACCTACAGCCAAATCTGCCCATATAGGGGCATGCAAAAAATAGTAGGGATTATGCGCCACTGCCAACAAGGGCATATCCGCCGGCAATTTTGCGGCGGCAAAACGCCGGGCTTGATAATGTTTGGACAAATCGGCCCCGGCTTTGGCCGGCTCGGCACTGTGTGTGACACCTCGCAACATCAGCTTTTGCCCATTGGCAAAAGTATGCACCTGCTCGGCATTTTCAAGATTAATGAATCCTTTTTCTTTAAAAGCCTTGCGCAAGCGGCTACCGTTTTTACCCATATCGTGGTTGCCGCACACGTAATAAACCGGGCACAGCTGAGCCAGCGGGGCCAAATAAGCCGCTACCTGCTCCGGTTTCATGGCCTTGCCGGGTTTGAGCGCACTGAAATAATCGCCCAGTAGCACCACGGCCTCCGGCTTTTGCTCGGCAGTGCACTGCACTATGCGCTCCAATCGGGGGCCATCATGCTGCGCCGCATGCAAATCTGCCAGCATCACCACCCGCGCCTCAGCGCATTCCGGGGCCCAACACCGCAACCCCACCGGCACTTCTTCTACCGTGAGACAAAGCGGCTCTGCAAAAAACATCAATGCTACCGACACTAATGAAATCATAGCTGCTATATAGTATATGATACACCGCCCCAACAACCGGCGCCACCACTTGCACCGGCCCACGGCTTTACCCTTACCCTCTGCTGCTGGGGTATCTTCTTTCGCGTTCAAGGCTTCGGCTCAGGTTAACTGTTTTTATATCTCAACCGACACAGGGCAGTGGTCCGACCCCGTTATATCGGCGTGTATACGTGCCTCTTTAACGCGGGGCATGAATGCCTCACTCACGCAGAAGTAATCAATACGCCAGCCCACGTTGCGCGCGCGGGCACCACCGCGGAAACTCCACCAAGAGTACGCATCCCGCGCATCCGGATGCAGGCTGCGGAAGGTATCAACAAACCCGGCATCCAACAACTGCGTAAAACCGGCGCGCTCTTCATCCGAGAACCCGGCGCTGAAATGGTTGCTATCCGGGCGTGCCAAGTCTATCTCTTGATGGGCCACATTCAAATCACCGCAGAATACCACGGGCTTTTTCTCGGCCAAACCGCTGACATAGGCACGGAACGCGGCATCCCACTCTTGGCGATACGGCAAACGCGCCAACTCGTTCTGAGAATTCGGCGTGTAACAATTCACCAAGTAAAAATCTTCAAACTCCATGGTAGCCACGCGCCCCTCGGTATCATGCTCTGCCACCCCTATACCCGTGCTCACACTCAGCGGTGCTACTCGAGACAATATCAACACACCCGAGTAACCCGGGCGCTGCGCCGGGTTCCACACCGCATGCGGCCAGCTCGCCAACCACAAATCCGCCACCTGCTCCGGCCGGGCCTTAATCTCTTGCAGACACAGCACATCCGGCGCCAAGGCATCCATCTTCTCGGCCAATCCCTTGCCCAAGGTGGCGCGTATCCCGTTCACATTCCAGCTTACCAATTTCATATACCGTATTCTACTCTCCCCCTCCCCTACTGTCAAAACAAATCTCTTTTTGTAAACATTCTAATTTTGTCATCCCCTCCCAACCTTTTTCTCACATTTTTTCAAAAAAATTTAACTTTAGTCTTGCCAAAGCTCTTTTTTTCGTGTACACTCCTCTCACGCGCCACAAGCGCAACCACATGGCAGGGTAGCTCAGTGGTAGAGCAGAGGACTCATAAGCCTTTGGTCGGGTGTTCAAATCACCTCCCTGCTATTATGGGAGCGGTCGTAACCAAGACAAAATGGTAACGACCGCTCCTTTTTTTGTGCCTGAATTTCAGCGGGTTATAAAATCGCAACTCATAACAGAAAACGGACTTCCGGGGCTGATTTTGCATCCATTTTGCCCCCGTCTTGCAGCCAAAAGGACTTATAATGGCGCCTAATTTTAAGACAGCGTCCTTCCCCCCCCATCCGGGCTGGGCTGTTTGGACACTTTTGGGTGGACTTTTCAGAGGTGCTCCGGTGTCGCATTTGTTTTTACACTTCTCACTGATGGAGCTTATTATTTTGCAATAACGCGCATACAGTTTGACTTACACCATGATTTCTGGCATAATGAGACAAGGACATGTCAGGTCGGAAACGGTTTACCAGTTTCCTCTGTGAGGTGAGAATCATGGTCCCCATCACAATGAATGAGTAGAGTCGAACAATTACAACGATAATTAAAATCTATGGCCTTACCTATTAACATAGAAGATCTTCTTCGTAAACAAAAGGTAGAAGGAAATCGTATAGAATTTAAAACTGGGTGGAATCCGGATACCATCTATCGCAGTATTTGCGCGTTTGCCAATGACTTTGACAATATCGGCGGAGGATATATTATTGTAGGAGTGGAAGAAGATAATGGTGTAGCTAAGCGTCCCGTCAAAGGTATTCCAGCATCTAAAATCGACTCAATTCATAAAGAAATGGTTGGTTTTAACAATAAAATCAATCCATATTATATGCCTCGAACATCCGTTGAGGAAGTGGATGGGAAGTTTATTCTGGTGATATGGGTTCCGGCTGGCGTGAATCGCCCCTACGATGTAAGAGAAAATGTAAGTGATAAAAAGAACTCTAAAACTCAGTGGTATATAAGATCGGGTAGCAGTACTATTGCGGCTAAAGGGGAAGTTTTAGATGAACTCAGGGAAATGGCTAATCGAACCCCATTTGATGATAGGGGAAATCCGGATATAAGCATAGATGACATTTCAACGATATTGGTTTTTGAACACTTGAAGAAAGTAGGAAGCAAGCTCGCGAAAGACTTCAGAAATCATACGCCAGAAGAGATTCTCGAAAAGATGGATTTATATACTGGCCCAGCCGAAAAGCGCATGCTTAAAAATGTAGCAGCCATGATGTTTTGTGAAAAACCGGAAAAGTTTTTTCCGTATACTCAGGTTGACATAATTATTTTCCCCGAAGGCTTGGAACAGAATCCGAACAACATGTTTGAAATTCCCAAAATTACCGGGCCGGTACCATTCATGATTCGTTCAACGCTGGATTATTTGAGAACCAACGTCATCAAAGAACGCATTATCAAACTCAAGGATAGAGCAGAAGCTGTTAAATACTTTAACTATCCTTATCAGGCTCTCGAAGAGGCTGTAGTAAATGCTCTTTATCATCGAAATTACAAAGAACGCGAACCTGTTGAAATTCGTATTGAACCGAGTGTAATATCAATTTTAAGCTATTCTGGGCCGGATCGTTCAATAAGCATGGATGCCATTAAACGCGCTCGCAGTCTCAAAGCACGCCGATACCGCAACAGACGCTTGGGGGATTTCCTCAAGGAATTAGAGCTCTCTGAAGGAAGAGCGACAGGTATTCCCACAATACAGGAAGAACTGCGGCGCAATGGCTCTACTGAAGCCCGTATAGAAACTGATGAAGAACGTTCTTACTTCCTTATAGAAATACCCTGTCGTGAAGGCTTTGAGATGTTGAGTATATTAAGCTCATTTACAGCTAAGCCGAAAACTGAGCCAGAAATTGAGCCAAAAACTAAAACTGAGCCAGAAACTGAGCCAGAAACTGAGCCAAAAACTAAAACTGAGCCGAAAACTGAGCCAGAAATTGAGTTGAGTTCAAAACAAAAAATGCTACAGCTGATATTGAAGCTGATAGAGGTTGATTCTTCTATAACTACTTTCGAATTAGCCGAAAAATGCGGCAAATCCAGAACAACGATTCAAAGTTATATTAGGATGCTTAAAAAAGATAAACGCATCGAACGCGTTGGTGCGAATAAAGGAGGCAAGTGGCGTATTTTATGAGTTTCTCCAATGCCTGATATTACCCGCGAACGCTGATTATTAACCTCTGAAAAAGACTGGTCAAGCCCCGGTAAGCATCACGCCCAAGAGCAAAGACATCAAATTGGAACCCGGCGACCAACTGATACGCATCTACAAAGGCACGCTGATTGAGGTAGACGTACTCGATAGCGGATACAAGTGGAATGGCGAGGTTTACCCCACCCTCACCCACATCAGTTGGAAAGCCACAGGCTACCAAATCGGCGGCAACACCTTCTTCGGGCTTCCGGTCAAATGCCGCAAACATTAGCTAGCCAAAAAGCTTTATTGGTAAAAAATGATCATGAAAGTCAAATAACACTTGACCAGATTTTAAAACATGATACACAGAAAAAATTTTCTGAGACATCTAGAATTTAAACCGTGCAACATATTATGAAATTAAATATCTTTTTTCTCTTTTTTTCGATGTTATTTAACGCATGTTCATTAAATAACCAAAATATAAAAACAACGTCGAACAATCCAAACGGAAGAGTTGTTTTATATGATACCAATTATCTTAATCAATACATTGGAACATTAGATATAGCATTAAAACAAGTGGGTAATGATGTGTACTCGCCATCGAGATGTTACAGATTAAAAGGAACAGGTTTAGTATACAGATGGGAAGAACCAGAAATTAAATACGCATCATCAGAAAGCATTGAATATGAGTTGCAAATATTACTATGTATATATATGATACCACTTGAGATTTCTATTGAAGATATAGCTCCTGATTCTTTTAATTATAAACGATACAAGTCTGTTGTTCGGTTTAAAAAGTTCAAGGGAAATAATACTCTTGTTCCGGAAATTGTGCATGATGCTTTAAAAAACGAGCAAATAAGAGAGATTGATTTATTTGGAAAAGAATCCCTTTTTCAGATGGATTTTGATTTAGAATTGAGAAAGCAATAACAATGAATGTGCAAGGGTTTGTTAGTTGATTTGTTCGGCTCTTTGTCTCTCTTTAGTTGCGTTTCTGATTTAGAAGCCTTCATTATCGCCACACTTCTCGATTTTCAGCACTGTATTCCGATTGAGTTACATCGTTTAAATTAAATGCCATGGGGCTTTTTATACCCCATGGCAAAAATTAAAGAATTAGTTTAGTTTTTCTTATTCTTCTCTTAATTCTAAAATTAGGTCAGTTTGGAACCACTTATCTTCTCTAAATAAGTCTATCTCTGTGACTTTTTCATTTTTTAAAGCATCATGCACAATTTCCGGAACAAGAGTATTATTTCCTCTAAGCTTTTTAAAACGAATAGTTGATTTATATTGCATTGCTCTTACGTTCTTTGTTTGGGTAATTTGAGTCTCACTTTTAAGATTCAAATTTAACTTCTTGAAAGATTCGATAATTTCAGGAGCAATACTTGCACTGGTTAACTTCTTTTCATCAAGAGAATACCCTTCAATATGAAAGTACAGTTGAAGTTGCAATTCATGCGATACTCAAGTGTCGGAGGTTTTGCTTGAGGATGTACATAACATCCGCTAAAATGAATTATTTATAAAATTCTATGATAGGCACATCCTCAAGAGAAGATTCACCAAAAGGGTCACTGCAAGTCCAAGGCAAAATTTCATCGGTGTTATACATGCGAGTATGTAATAGATTTCCGCTGGGATATGAAAAATCAAAATCTATTATCGTTGAAACACCTGTTATATTAGTATCATAATAGTTTTGAGAGTAGGAGTATGTTACGGCGTTATCCGGTGTACGAACTACGCAATTTGGCCGGCCGCATTCTTTTTTCACTGACCATGCCGTTGTAACTCCTATTTGAGCATGTTCGTGACATTTTATTATGCCTTTCCAACTTGTGCAACTGTTTACAGAGATTGCCAGCAGGCCGATTATCGCAATACGAGAAACAGTATTTTTCATGACATGAACCATCATACAATAGAATTAATTTTGAGTCAATCTTTTAGCATTCTTTTAGTTTTATGGATTCTCCCATACCGAGAGAGTGTTGCAATTTTGGGTAGCACAGTGATTTAGCTTGCCAAATCAAGGCATTCCATATAAACTGGCGGCATGTCACGCTATAATGGAGAACAAGTATTGGTAGTACCCCGTGCAGCATTTGAGGCAGTTGGGGCATTTAACGGGGTGCGCTTGAATGCACAGGAGTATCTGAGCGCCTTTTTCGGCAATGGCGTGGCACATTATATGGATCGCGATGAGGCCGAGCAAAACCCGCAGTTCAAGCAAATCATAGCCTATGCCATTTTCTGCCATGAGGGGAAAGTGCTGGCTTATGCCCGCACCGCCAAGGGAGGCGAGACCCGCTTGCACGACAAATGGTCTCTGGGTATCGGCGGACACATCAACCCCGTAGACGGCCTTGCCGACAACATTGACACCTACTTGGCCGGGGTGGAGCGTGAGATTCGTGAGGAAATATCGTTCTCCGGCACGGCAACACAAAAGCTTTATGCCGTCATTAATGATGATACGAATGAGGTAGGCAGTGTACACTTGGGCATTGTGCACCGTTTTGAGCTGGATAACGAGGAGGTGGTGCCGCTGGAGAAAAAGCTGGCCAACCTCAAGTTCTGCACGCTTGAAGAGCTGGCCGGGCCGCTTTACGACAAGCTTGAAACATGGTCTGCCATTTGTGTGGACGCCCTCAAGGGTGAGTAAAATGCCGAGCTCGATGCAAGACAAGTTGCACACCGAGGCTATGGAGATAGCCTTGGGGGGAGGGTGCTTGGTGGGGCTGAGCGGGGGCCGCGATTCCGTGGCTTTGCTGCTACTGCTGAAAGCCGCCGGATGCCACCCCTTAGCCGCCTGTCACCTGAACCACGGCATCCGCGGTCCGGAGGCGGATGCCGATGAGGAATTCTGCCGAGAATTATGCCGGCGGCTCCATATCCCAATATACTGCCAAAAGGCAGATATACCGGCACTGTCACGGCAACAAAAGCAGTCTCTGGAAACAACAGCGCGCGAGGTACGCCGCGCGTTCATGCGCGAGACGGCGCAGGAGCACCGGATACCGGCCATTGCGCTGGCACACCATGCAGATGACCAGGCGGAGACAGTCTTGTTCCGCCTGGCAAGAGGCTCTGCCGGGGTAAGGGGGATGAGCGCGGTGGATGACTGGGCGGGCATATACCTACTGCGCCCCATGTTGGGGATTACCCGCGCAGAAATCACCCAATGGCTTACGGAAAACGGCGAACCATGGAGAGATGACTCTACCAACGCCGTGGCAGATGTAGCCCGCAACAGCATACGGCATGAGGTATTACCGGCCCTCAACAAAGCTCTTGGCCGAGATGTCACCCCCATTTTGGGCCGCAGCGCGCGCTTGCAACAAGAGACGCTGGAGGCGCTGGAAGCCGCCATGGCGGCACTGCCCCTGCTTGACCCGCAGGGGAGGCTCTACCTGCCCTTTGTATTGGAGCAACCGGCATCCCTGCGCAAAGCGATTGTGCGTTATTATCTGCAACGCCACGGGGTACCGCAAATCAGTGAATCCATGGTTGTTACCGTTGCAGATATGTTGCCGGCGAACAGCCCTACCGCGCGTCTGAGCCTCCCCGGGGGCTACCAAGCCATCCGCAGGCAAAAAAGGCTTATCATTCAAGAGCCGTAATCCCCCCAGAACTTTCTCGTTACACCGCACCGTTGCCATTACGGCCAATGGCTCCCCGCCACCCACTGCTGATACGGGCACGGGAGGGCGCGACACAAAAATCCGCCACGTTCGCAAGATGCGCTCGTGGCGGATTGGTGTATAAAGCGGGAGATTTACTTGCTGATAACCTTGGTATTGGGGGAGAGCCCGTAGGTTTGCGGCTCATACATAAGCTGAGCAGAGGCCGGGGGAGCCATGGCCTCACCCGCGCGTTTCACGCGGGCATAGTAGCTCATGTTCAGGAGGTCTCTACCACCCCAGCGGGTACAGAAACCGCGCACGCGGTGGGCTTGGAACTCGCGGTTATCAAACCATTGGCTCCAAGGCTGCCAATCCAGCCCGGCGGACTGAGAGGGGATAGCGGGGTTGAGGGCCTCCATGTTAGAGGGCAGGTAATCCTCCAGCACAAAGTATTCGAGGTCTTTCTCGCCCTTGGCGCAAGTAAGGGTAACACGCACCACATCTCCCACATTAAACTCGGTAGCCGGGCGCCATGCGCCATCCTCACCGCGTTTTTCATAAATACGGGTTACTTGCAAGCCCTTCTCGGTAACGCCGGGGTACTCGGTTTGCTCGGGTTGGGCTTTAAACTTAACGCTCACATAGGCGGTACCGGCTGTGCGGGTGATAACTGTGGGAATCTCACCAAGTGTGGCCGTGGCCGCAGGGGTATATGCCGTGGGGCCGTTGCCGAGGGTAAGCTGCTGACCGTCTTGCAGGGTAATGGTAGACTCTGCATTACCGGCAGGGGTAAGGCGCAGGTACTCATGCAGGGCAATGAGCATCCAGCCGCCATCCCACGTGGTGGCATGGCGGTAGTCATGCCCCACGCAACGCATCCACTTGAGGAAGGATTCATGGCGAGCCTCTTTGTCCTTATGCATCTCGGCCAAGAAGTTGAGGCTTGCGGCCGAGCGGCTTGTGTTGAACCAGTACAAACAGCAGGCACGCGGGTGATACGCCGCCACCAAGCCATAGCTACCATCCTCATGTTGTTTGAGCTGAGCCAAAGCACGCTGCAAGGCCTCGCCGATGAGGGCATCATCCCCCAGCGTGCGGGCAGCGGCATACAGAATGTGGGGAGACATAGCAGCCCACACCTCGGGGTCTTTACGCTGCTCGTTAAGGTACTTGGTGAGGTATTCTCTCAGGCGCGGCAGCGTTTTCTCCGGCACGGCAAAGCCGTTATCCTTGGCAATGCTGAGCACCAAACCGGCGTAGGCAGAGGCCCAGGGGCTGCTTTCACTGCAACGGCAGAAGAAATTCTCCGCAGGCCAGTACCCCATGCCACCATCAAGGCGCTGGCACTTAGCCAAGCGCTCTACCCCCTTGTTAACCACATTGCGAGCCTCGGCAGCCGGCACTGCCGCCATGGCGGGGCTGAACGGAGCCATACGGTCATGCAGCATCCACGGCAGCAGGGAAGTAGCATACCACTCCGTATTGCCGTAGCCTTGCCCCAGCGTAAGCTCCATACACTCATTGAGGTGCAGCAAGGGATTGGCAGAGAGCAACACCTCCACCTTACCACGGGTAGAGGTAGCCAGCTCGGGCGCAGGCAAGGCCCCCACTTTAAGAGGCTCTGCCCCCTCTTGCAATACCAAGCGGTGGGCCTCACGCAGCACGGGGGCGGGGAACTTCACATCAAAACACCCCTCCACGGCATCACTGCCGGCAGCGGCCAATGCCTGCCAATGCAGCTTGCGCTCGCCCTCTTCCACAGCGGTGTAGTCAAAATAGAGAGTGGAGGTAGATTTGGCCTTGAGGGTGATTTGCTGCGGTGCAGCGGCGCCCTCAAGCGTTACTGTCCAAGTGCCGTCGGTATCGGTATTATTGGTAATGGTAAGAGGCAGGCGCAGGCGATCCCCCACACTCATGAAGAGCGGGGTACCGGGGGTGAGCATCACGGGTTGATTCACCGTGAATTCACTCTCGGCATAGCCAAAACACTTGCCATCTTGCCCGAGGGCTACGGCGTATACTTGATAGGTGGTCAGCGTATCGGGCAGCTTGACATTCACGGTGAACTTGCCCTCGGCATCCGTTTTGAGCGCAGGGGCCCACACAGCCACCGGCACAAAATTGGTACGCAGGCGGGGTTGAGCTACCGCACCGGATTCTTCCGTACTGTCGAGCGCCATGGTCGGGGCCTCAGTCACCCCAAAAGCCACGGCATCTGAGCCGCCTTTCGCCTTCATCACCGGGCCATTGGCCGCAAGGTCCATATCGGCAGAATCGCAAGCCACCGGGGCAGCACATTCTTCTACCACAGCGGTCTCATGCTCTGCAGATTGATACATAACACCGCCGAGCGCGCGCTTGCTATTGGCCACACGTGTACCACCGGTGGTCGCATAATGAGCCACGCCCTTCATCTGCTGCAGCAGTTGCCCGGCACCCACGATATCGCCTTGCCAAAGGCCGGCCATGGGGGAAGAAGCGTATTCCCCGAAGTTCACCTTGAGCGGGGCAGGCACCTGAGCAAATTGCGGATGAATCCCCGCCACCCATACCTTGGTGAAGAATGTACCGGGATTAGGCACACGGTGCCCACCACTGACAGAGAGCATACCTTTATCCACCGCAAAGAGTGTCACCTCGGTGGCTTGAAGCGGCTTGCCGTCCGGGCCGACGATACGCCCATTGAGGGTAATCTCTTCACCGGGGGCAGGATGCGGCTGCGGCACGGTAAACTCAACACCCAACTTGGTTTGCACACGCTCAGCCTCAGCAGTGCCTGTTGTATACTCCATATCGGTGTAACGCGTATCTGCCTGCACCGGCAGCATCACGGCAGCATTCACCTGGCCATATTCGTTATCCAGCAGAGGAATCTCCCACGTATTCTCGCCCTTCTTCACCGCCACGGCAGCGGCTGCGCGTGTACCGGCCACTGTATTGAGCACCACAACAGCTTGACCTTCATGTTCAAAAGTGGAGGTAAGTTTGAGAGCGCGCCCCTCTACCGTGCAGGTAGCATCGCGGTGGTCGCGGTCACTGCGCGGGCTTGTCTCAAAATCCCAGCGGTAAAGAGTTTTCCACTCCTGCAATTCATTACCTGCTGCATCTTTACCGCGAATCTCCACATATACATGCCCCTTTTCATCATCGGGGCGGAGGGACGCGGCGTAGGCCTCCCAATGCTTTTTAAGGTCGGTAGGCACACCGTTAATACTGTTGGCCGGCACCGTCAGCTCCCCTTGCCAAAGAGTCACGGGCTCCATGGCAACCATGATAACTCCGTTGGGCAATATCTCTTCCTTAGGCTTCTCGGTCAGCATGCGCAGACTCACGGTTTGGTCGCGCTGCAAAACCTCATACTTACCGTCCTTGTTCTTGACATTGCTGAGCAGTGTGAGGGTTTCCCCCAATTGCGCACGGAAGTCTGCCGGGTACAAGCTCTGACGCTCATAGCTGAGGCGCATGGTTTCCTCTCGGTCATTGGTAACATGGCCGCTCACACACAGAGAAGCCGTACCGTTCATCAGCGCCTCGCGGTGCAAATACTCCAACTTACCCTTGTAGGTGGCTTTACCCTCGGCATCCAACTTAAGGGTTTCTTTCCACTCCTTAGAGGCAAGATAAGGCACTACCGCCTTTTCCCCGGCAATACCGGGGTGGTCATAGCGGTAAGACAGGGCAAACTCCAGCTCTGCCTCGGCACCGCTGAGGGGCACCCCGTTGAGGTCTTGAGCCGTCACGGTGTACGAGAACTCCTCCGGGCGCACAGGCTCCATGGTGAGCTCCCCCTTGGTGGTAAAGGCATCTCGGCGGAACTCCTGGCATTCCACAAAGTCTTCATCGCGGTATTTATTGCCATCCGCCTGCACGGTAATGCGGTAGGTACCCACAATATCCTCATCTCCCTCAGGCAGCTTGAATTCAAAGTCAAATGCGCCGTAATCATTCAATTTAATATTCTTGCGCACCAGTTCCTTGCGATTGGGGCGGCTCACGATAAGCTCTACACTCTTAACATGAGGCATGGCGGGCTCGCCGAGGTGAGATACCTCTCTCAACACACCGCGCATGTGCACGGTATCCCCCGGGCGATAGAGGGAGCGATCTTTGAACATCATGATACGGCGGTCGGTGTTCATGCGGGCGGCATCCGTATGGCGAGAGAACGTGCGGTAATCATCACCGCTGCGCACCATCAACATAGGAGTCTTGCGGCGCTCTGCTTTCACCTCAGGCAATACGGTAACACCATCTTTAACTGCGCCCAGCTCCTTGGCATTACTATTGGTAATATTGAGCAAAACGCCATTTGCCGTAGGGATACCGGTGGCAATACTGTTGCTCACCAAGGCACTGCCGGCATAGGTAAGATGCAAATCCGTAAGTTGAACGGCATACCACGTTTCAAAATCAAAGAGGTCTTCCTGCAGCTCCAGCGCGCGCAAAGCAGCACGCACTGTGGGTGCCGCAGTAGTACGCACGGATATCAGGTAAATACCCGGCCCGGCGGGGGCACCGTTCAGCGCATCCAAATCTACCAACAACTCAGCTGATTTCAATACACCGATTCCCTGCCCCGTGGTGTCGGATTTCTGCGGGGCACTGAAAGTCACATCGGCCATCGCTTTACGCAGGGCATCATAATCCGGCACACGCTTTTTAAGCTGAGCAAGCTGGCGCTTGTATGACTTGATGGTCTCTTTCACCTCAGCTTCTTTTGCAAGGCCCTCGGTAACGCGTTTCTCTAAGAGCCGGAGATTGTATGCAAGCTCTACCTGAGTGCGGATGGTGGGTTCATCAATCTTGCTGAGCAGGTCTCGGTGCTCAATATACTGCTCTGCGCTGAGACGAGCCACACTTACCTGCATTTCCGCATTATTGATGCACTCCATACGCAGGCAATGCTCACCTTTGAGCGGCAACAAAGCCGGATAATCGGGCGTGTGGTCGAAACACAACACAGGTGCCGCCGCATTCAGGGTAATGCGGTGGCGGTGGTCTGTAACCAAAGGCTGACCCAACAGTGCCGCTGTGCCGGCTTTGATGACAACATCTGCCGTTACCGGCAAATCATCGGCACCCTCTACCTCAATGGTGAACATGTTGGTATACGGCAAATCATACGCAATGCGTTGATTGAACGCCCGGCCGTCATTTTTACGCAAAGTACCGCCAAAGTATGAGCTCACGCGGTTTTCCGGCAAGGGAAGCAAGCGGAACCGGAGGGTTTTATCTCCTACGGTGAGGGTTTTACTCTTACCATCGGCATCTGTTGTAGCGAGGGTGTCTCCCACGCTGATTTCCATATTACGGAAGATGTTTTCCACCTCGGACTCAGCCACCGGGGCAGCAAAACATACCCCCAAATGCAAGCGCGGGCTTTTATTTACCGTAACAATTTGCAGGCCTATGCCCGTAGCTAAATCCTCTTGGGGCGAGAAGAAGCCCCCCACATCACCGCTGACGAACCCGCTGTTTTCATCAGCCTCGGCATAAAGGCCCCATATTTTGGAGGGGTCCAAGGGCTCTGCCGATGTCACCAATACACGCCCCGGCACCACATGCTCGGGGGAGAAGGCCTCTACCCCCTCCATACCGGGTTTCAGGCCATAGCGCTCCGGCTCCCGCAACAGCTGCGCCAAGTCGCCGGTATCCAAATTCTTAACACGCAGCTCACTTACCACAGCAGGCACCGTTTTGCCATATTTACGCGGGTGTTTTTGCGTAATTTCGCGGAAGGAATAGCGCACGGGAGACTCCGGGGAAAGGTTAATCTGCTCACGCGTCACCTGCTCGCGGGAGACCACACACACCGCGCCCCCCTTTACCCCCGGCAGCACGGCATCACTACGAAGACCCTGCGGTTTGGCAGAGAACTCGAACGCCGCTTCCGGCATGCCTGCACCGCTCAGGTATTTATCGGAGCCGGGGCGAAAGGCCAAGCGGTATTTGGTGGCAGTAGCCGTACCTTTCACAAAGGTGAGCTGCAGTTGGTCTTGGTCAACCCACCGAGCCTTAGGCGTGTATTGAGGGTCACCGGTGATATCAAAAAGGTTCAACCCGCGGTCTTCTGCCGGCAAATTGTCATTCCAGCCGTTCTCTACCACCCCCAGAGAAACCACAGGCTCATCAAACTTGATAATAACATTTTCTGCGCCTCTATATTTGACAGAATCGGCAGATGCCATACCGATCCCCAACGCCGACATCAACACGGCGGAGGCTACTTTTGTATGTTTGTTTCTGTTCATAGGCAACTTTCTATCAGGATTCATGATTTTATATTAGCATGCCTTGCCCGACTGGCAAGCAAATAATAGCCCTGCTGTGTCTGATGGCGCTATTTTCATGCTGTTCAACTATGATAAGACAGCCCGCCCCATCTTCCGCGAAAAAAATAAAGATTTTCATCCCTTTTGAGAGCAACTTATTTCAACTGTCAAAAAGAGGGGCAAAAAGTGCCGAATCTCATTGACAAAGCTTGCTCTTATCACTAGAATGATGGTGACGTAGGCACCCTCTCTCCGGCCACACTCCCCCCATGCGCAAACTCGGCATAACCATACGCAACACAACGGCACTTTTCATCAGCGCCGTCGCTTTGGCGTGTTGCAAAGAAACGCCGCAGGAAATAGCAGCGGAAGAGCTGCGCGCGCAGGGAATTTTGCCCACAGGGTACGAGGCAGAATTACTCAATGCCACTGTGCGAAACGATGTTGCCATGCTGCAATTACTCATCATGGCAGGAGCACCGGTACACATGACAGCCCCCGATGGCGAAACCCTGCTGCACTTGGCCGCCCGCAAAGGGCAAGCCGAGGTCGGACGGGCCTTGATTCTTGCCGGGTTATCGGTAGAGCGTGCTGACCAAGCGGGTATCACCCCCATGCAGCGAGCCATTCTGCACCGGCACCTGCACTTGCCGGGTCTATTTGCTGCGGCCACGCTCGAAAAACAAGGAATCACCCCCGATTCGTATACCGAGCAATTGACGGAATGCTGCCTGAGCGGAGATTTTTATACCGCCCACCTGCTGCAAACAGCCGGGGTATCGTTGGATGCCGTCAACTCTGAAGGCTCTACCGCCCTGCACCGCTGCGCCGAAGCCGGGCAAACAGATGCCGTGCGCTACCTGCTTATGCGCGGTGCCGATGCCCACCGCACCGATGCCCGAAATAAAACACCGCTGGATGCAGCAACAGAAGCCGGCCAACATGAAACGCGAGCGGTTTTGTCTGCGCATGAGTTGAGAAAGTCGGGCATCACGGCAGAGCACTACCATGCAGCCCTGTTGCATGCCGTTCAACAGGGAGATACGGCCCGTGTTACCCTACTGTATCAAGCCGGGGCAGATTTACAGGTGGCGGATGAAATAGGCAACACTCTGCTGCACCTTGCCGTTATGCACCGCCACTCACCCATGATTGAGCTGTTGCACAAGCTGGGGGCGGATATGAACGCCCGCAATACCCTCGGCCTGACACCCCTGCATGCGGAAATTGACCTGAACCACGAAGATAACATCCTCCTGCTCGCTCAACTGGGGGCAGATATCCATGCATGTTTGCCCGATGGCCGCAACCCTCTCCAATTCGCCGTGACAGAGGGGTACTACCGCTGTATCGTCCCCTTGGCTCAAGCCGGCGCTCATGTAAACAGGGCAGACTCCAACGGCAACACATTGCTTCATTACTGTGCTGCGCACGACCAGCAATTCTGCCTGCAAGCCCTGTTACAAGCCGGGGCAGATGTGCATGCCCGCAACGGCATGAAGTGGACAGCCCTGCACTATGCCTGCACCAAAAAAGCACCTGCTTGTGCCAAAATACTGATTGAGCACGGAGCCGTAGATGACATTTTCACCGCCATTATTGCCGATGATGCCGACCTGTGCCGCCGCTACCTGAGAGCCACCTCGGCCATCAACAAGACGGATGGCCTTGGTTGCACCCCCTTACATTGGGCCGCCAGACTGGACCGCCGCCAGCTTTGCACCCTGCTGCTGGAGCACGGCGCCAATGCCACCGCAACCGATACGCGAGACCGCACGGCAGGAGATTGTGCCCGCGCCGTGGGATACACGGAGTGCATGCAGCAACTCGCCGCGCATGCACTGAAACAACGCGGATGCTCCACCCGCTATACGGATGAACTGCACAAAGCCATTGCGGCAGCAGATACCCCCCTGCTGCGCTTGCTGATAGATGCCGGGGCGGACCTACACCCCCCCGATAAAGCAGGCTGGCCCGTACTGCACCAAGCGGTGCAACACAATCATGCAGCGTGCCTGCCCTACCTGCTGAAACACGGGGCAGAACCGCAAGCTACCGCCACCTCATACACCGCCCTGCACTTGGCAGTAGCCACCGGCAAGGCAGACTGTGTCAAAGCTCTGCTGGCCGCCGGAGTGGATGCCGATACACGCATGCGCTGTGGCAGCACAGCCCTGCACTTGGCAGCACGCATGGCCCAACACGACTGCCTGCAACACCTGATAGATGCCGGGGCCAATGTACACCTGCGCAACGAACGCGGCGACACCCCGCTACTGGAGCTGGCACGCTGGAACTGGAGCCGCCCCGAAAGCGCCTCAGCCCTCTTGGCAGCCGGGGCAGATGTACGCACGCTCAATATCATGGGCGAAAACGCCCTGCACGCTGCCGCCATCTCCGGCAATAAGGCTTGCTTGGCCCTCTTCCTTACCGCCGGGGCTGATACCAAATCTACCACCCGCGCCGGTAAAACACCCCTGCAACTTGCCAAATCCAACGGTCACAAAGACTGCGAACACCTCTTGCTGGAGGCTGAGCAAGCCGCCATTTCGGCCAATAATTAAGGCTCTGTTAACGCTTGCAGTTGGTCATTTCGTTTATGAGCGAAGCCGCAAGTTATCGAAACTGCGCGCGGCTGAACGCCGCTTGCATGAAAGAGATTACGCCATAAAGAGCTGTTGTTTAAGGGCCGTATAGAGCATAATACGGCACAATAAATACAGGAGAAATAAGAGTTACGGGAATATCTACCCCGATAAGCACCAACACACTGAGAGGTTGTTTAATCCAGTAGTCCCACGGTCTGTACGGCGGTGCCATTAACGAAAACGCTTTCTTTTCGGCATTAAAATCATTATGATGGACACACCCTATATCGATATCAGCATATTTCAAAGAGCTTGCCACAGGCACGGCATTTTCGGCGTCCCATTCACTAGCTGCTATACAATGTTCCGCATCCGAATCCGGGTTTTCCATTTCAGTGCCGAAGAGATATTTCACAGCATGGGGCGGCATGAGAAAATAATATCGCTCCGTCGCCTTTCTGTGCATATCTATGGACGTTTCTATTGATTTGGCGCCGAACATACCACCCAGGTACATATTTCGATTGATTGTCTCATAGTCTACATCGTACTCCAAGTAATACTGATTATCCAAGCGATAAAACTTCAGAGGCTCATGCTTTCTATCTTTCGGGGTAAAATCACAGGAAACACGCAATTCATGAGAAACCTCACTTATGCATGAACTCAACAGAGTCAGCATCAGCGCAACAATCGTAAAACAGATATTTCTTTGTTTCATGTTATAGGGCAGTCGGTTAAAGCGTATCCAACCTCAAAGGCCGGCTTTTTCAATCACTTTTTGCCAGAGCATGTAGGCAATCATGAGGCGCAGTATCAGAGCGGTAAACATACCCCAAGTCACTACAAGGGTAAGCTTCTTTTTGGGAGCCCATGTGCAACGCTTAGCCAGCCAATAAAAGGCTGCGGCATGCAACATGCTGGAGAAGATAACCGACGCCGTGAATGCAATACCCAATGCGTGCAACACATGAGCCAGCGGCAGTGTAAAGGCAAACAAACACCACATGAGGTCAGAAAAATCACCGTAGGCCCATGCCACCACGCCCGCAGGCAATACCAAGCACATCAGCAGCGTGTACCACGCCACCTTGCTGTATCTTTCCTCTTGAGTCGGTATGTACATATTGCTCTTACATCTTGCCTTAACGCCCACGTATTGTCAAGCGCACAAAAAGACAGCATCGGGCTGACAGGCAAATGGAAGGATTATTGACTATCGCCCTCGGTATAAGCGGGAGGCGTTTCTTGTACGGGCTGCGTTGTCGGCTCCTCTTCGTCCAACATTATATCTTCTAAAGAGTTCACTAATCGCACATTGACCGGATGCGGGCTATTCCGCACAAGAATCTGATACCATCTTCCGCTCTCATCCTGTTCTATCTTTACCCCCATGGCAGCTAAACGCTCTGACTCTACGTGACGGAAATAATACACACGGGGTTGATTTTGCGGGATAAGACTCAGCATGGAGCACAACGCGTAAAGAGCGCGCATATCACAGGGAGAGTCTGCACCGGTAACGCGAGAATACACATCTTCCAAAACCAAGGGGCGCAGCAATAGGTAATAGGCCTCAGCCGTCATGGCAGGTAACGCCCCCAGTGCTTTTCGGTCTATCAACTCTTGCCACATTTTCTTCTCCACTCGTTCAAACAATTCCGAATCATGCCGACAGCAACACGGGCACCACCCATGATAAGCCTCTACATAGGACTCATAAAGCAGTTGGCGCAACTCGGCATCTGCATGGTATGATTGAACACAACATGCCTCAACAGACGCGGGCGGGAATTGAGGGCAGTCTGTTGCCGCGCAGGCCGGGCCACATGCCATAACCAACGCAACACAACACAGGGCATACACTTTGTTTAATCTCATCATCTTGATACCCAACATGGGGGGGGGGTACTATCCGTATAGTACTCCGATTTATCTTAAAATCAAGAAAAAAGCCACGCAACGGCACAAAAAACAGCCCTGCCCCCAAGCATGGGAAGCAGGGCCATTAAAGTATTTACCGGGCCGCTTTACTCAGCCGGGATGACGTCTATCTCAGACACGGCGGCAAAGTCACCGTCATCGTGAGAGGAGATAGCCACCAGGCGAATGAATCGGGCACGAGCAGGTGAGAAGAAGAGCACACGCTGCTCGCTGCTGTTCTTCTCAAACGTACCACGGGCAACGGGAGAGCCCCAAGAATTGCCGTCATGGCTTACGTATACCTCGTAATCCTTCACATAGGTGCCCTCAACATTGGCACCACGATAGGTGATACCCTTGATATTGAGCTCGTCGCCAAGGTTGATGCGGATATCATGCGGATAACTGGCCACAGTAACACCGCGCATGGTGTGCCAGTAGGTATCGGGGTTACCATCCAGCACGTTGCGGGCAGCGCCACCCTCGGGCAGGTCAGAGCTGACATAAGCCACAGAGAAGAACGCATTGGCCGGGTACTCACCCACAATGCGGGACACATGGGGCTTAAGCTCTGCCACGGCAGCATAGGGCTCACCCTTGCTGATGGCCTCCAAACACACCATCTTGACATACTTGGTCACCACGGGCTCGGGCAGTTTTACGGTCTGCTCATCGTCAGTATCAGCCATCTGCATGGTGCAGTCGGGCTGCTCGTTCCAAGTCTTGCCATCCTTGCTGAAGTAGAAGGCCAGCTTGCCTACACGGGAGGATGAGCGGCCTTGGCGCGGCGTAATGCTCAGGCCGGTCAGCTCAGAGTCCACACCCAAATTGACCACCACCTCGTGCGGGTATTGGGCGCACGGCTCATGCCAACGAGAGTGCCAGAAGGTATCGCGGCGGCCGTCAATCAGGCTCCACGGGGACTCAGCCTTGCCGGAATAGCTGGAGCAAGAGGCAATACGCAGCAAGTTAGCCGGACGCCAGCTATCAAACTGCTGGAAGCACAGCACGGAGTTCATGCACCCGGGGGCCGTAGCGTAGGCTCGCACAATACCATTCTCACGCTGGAGGAAGGGCTCGGTATACACGCGCTCTGAACCATTGGGCAGCGTCATGTGAATCGTAGCGTTGCGCGTGGCAGATGTGGCATGCACATAGCCCTGCTCATCGCGGGAGATGGTTACGGCACCGGCCAAGGGCAGCCCCTTGCGGCCTACCTCCTCCGGCTTATCGGATGAAAGCAGCGGGCGCAGGGAGAAAATAAAGGTGGTGGGAGCCGTAAGCGGAATATCGCGGTCAATCGGACGCGGGCCACATGCAGCACCACCCAAGCCCAGGGTGAAGGCATCAATGTTCAATACGGTTTGCCCGGCAAGCTCGATTTCCTCAGGGTGAGGCGCATCAAAGAGAGCTTGCGGCGTGCAGGGCAATGCAGAGAAATTGAAGTTTTCACCGGCTACGCTGGCCACCATCAGGCCAACGCCGTTATTGTCTGTCACAGCTACCCAATTTGTGTCCATGCGGTTACCTTGCTCCATGGGAAGCGGGTAGCGCTCAATCATTTCTTTGACCTTACCGGTATAAATACCCACGGGAGCACCGGCTTTGCGGTCCGGGTAGTTTTCACCGGGGCCACGGCCATACCATGTCACGTTGTTGAAACGCTCGGGCAGGTTCAGGCTGTAACCCAATCGGGGCAGCACGATGTTGGACTCACTGGGAATAATGCCGGCAGCCACGCTGATATAACCATTGGGCAAAATGGTGTAAATCATCTGTGTGGTGTAGTGGAAATCCTTCTCAGTGATGGGGCCGTTGTCGGTAAGCTCGAACTTGCCTTGGTCATACTCACGGCTATCGAGACTTTCCTTTCGCAGACCGCGGGAAACGACGTCGCAGGAGATACGCACGGCGCCCTCCTTGAGGCGTTCTACCAACAGGTGCGTAGCCGTATGAGACATATTGCGCATACCGTTATTGAGCCACTGGTTCATGGCCCACTTATCGTTGGCCAGCGGTGCACGGAAGGAATTGAGGTGAAGCGTGGCTTTATCACCTACGAGCTCCTGCCCATTCACAATGTAATTGCGTACGCCACCGGTGGCTTTGTCGATAGAGATGGTGAAATTACGGCCGATAACAACCATGCGGTCGTCCTCGTTACGCACATCAATACCGGCAGAGGAATCTATCTCCATGATAGAGGGGGTGTACTGATTGAACTCTACCGGCAGCTCAAGCTGCTCTGTAGCCACAACATAGCCTTTTTCGGCCCACTCTGTATCCTCTTTCAGGCGCAGGTTGACTGTGAGGTAATACTTGGCGTCTTTGAGCAAGGCAGATTTATCAACAGAATCGGTGGGGATAGTAAGCTCTACCGTTTGCAGGGGAGCAGCAGCAACATCTACCGAACCGGAAGCAATTACCTTGTCGACTTCCTCCATGATGCACCAATCGGCGCTGTACTCATTAAGGTTGGTGAAGAGGTGTTTATTACGCACGCTGATACGCACACCGGTATCAGAATCTTTAAGCCCGATGAGCTTGAACTCTGCGTTCTGCTGCACTTTGCGAATCTCGGCATAAAGCGGGGTGACGGTGCGGTCACTGTAAATCACACCCTTGATGCAGAAGATACCGTCATTGGGGAACTCACCGTGGTCGCCACCATAGCTCTGGCGCACAACTTTACGGCCATCGGGCAGTGTGACCTCTTGGTCATAGCTTTGGTGAATCCACTCCCAAATACCACCACCGATGATGGAGTCGCTGGAGTCGATAGCCTCCCAATAGTCGGCCAAGTTACCCATGGAGTTGCACAAAATGTGAGCATACTCTGAGATATACCAAGGCTTGAGCAACTTGCGGGCAGCAACCTCGCGGGTCCAGTTGACGCTGGGGTACTGGTTAGAGCAAAGGTCTGCCAAGTCATTGTTACGCTCATACTGGGTCAGGCGAGAGGGGTCGCGCTGCTTAATCCAATCTTGCACGGCGGCAAAGTTCTCGCCGGGGCCGGCCTCGTTACCGTAGGACCAGATGACGATACAGGGGTGGTTCTTACTTTGCTCCACCATGTTGATATTGCGCCATACGTGCTGGGCTTTCCACTCTTTGGGGTGAGAGAGGGAGAGCTCACCATAGTAATAACCGTGGGATTCGATGTTGGCTTCATCGCACACGTAAATACCCAACTCATCGCACATCTCATAGAAGAACGCGGGCTGCGGGTAGTGAGAATTACGAATGTGGTTGATATTACCACGCTTCATGATGAGCAGCTCTTGGCGGCACTCCTCCTCAGTCACGGTGTGGCCGTTGGCATGCTGACTCTCGTGGCGGTTCACCCCCTTAAGCTTCACGGGCTGGCCATTGACCAAGAATCGACCCTCTACCAGCTGTACATCGCGGAAACCGATCTTGCGGGAGATTGTTTCCGTTACCTTACCCTCGGCATCCTTCAGGTAAATCATGAGGCGGTACAGGTTGGGTTTCTCGGCGCTCCACAAAGCGGGGTTCTGCACAGTGGCCTTCACCGTGGTGCGCACATTCTCGCCGGCGGCTACTTTGCCGGCAGCCGTGCTGAGGGCAGCCACTTTATTGCCGTTCATATCCAGCAACTCGGCTTCTACGGAGTAGGCAGCCTCAGCCTGCGTGCGGTTGTTTACGTCTACCTCCACGCTCAGTTTGCTGTTGCTGTAATCCTTTTTACCGGGTTCACCGTCAAAATCGGTGTGCACAAAGAAGTCGCGCACCATCACCTGCGGGGTGCTGTACATGAACACATCACGGAAAATACCGGAGAGGCGCCACATATCCTGGCACTCCAAATATGAGCCATCGCTGTAGCGGTATACCTCGGCAGCTACAACGTTTTTACCGGGCTTGACATACGGGGTGATATCAAACACGGCAGCCGTGCGGCTGTCTTTAGAGAAACCTACTTTCTGCCCATTCACAAAGAGGTAGAAGAATGAGTCTACACCGTCAAACTGAATGAATATGCGGCGGCCATCCCAATCAGCAGGAATCTCAACGTCGCGGCGGTAAGAACCGACGGCGTTGGGCTCGCTCTTGGGCGTGGTGTACTTTTCTTCCGTCTCATTGCGGGGCGGGGTCATAACACGCGGCCAGTCACGCACAAAGGTGTAGCGCTGGTTACTGTAAATGGGGATACCATAGCCACGCATCTGCCAGTTGCTGGGCACATCTATTGTAGCCCATGAGCTGACATCCGTCTCGGGTTTATAAAAATCTACCGGGCGCTGGGCGGGTGAGGGCGACCAATGAAATTTCCACTCTCCGTTCAGCAACATCACCAGTGATGAATCCTTACGCTTACCTTTCAGCGCCTCATCTCTGTTGGCAAAGGGAACAAAAAAAGCACGGGAATCTTCACGACCTTGTGAAAGATTCTCAGGGTTTTCCCAGTCCGGATGGGGTTGGTAAGCCTCTTGTCCTGCGACCACTGCCCCTGCAAGGGTGAGCGTGGCCGTTATGGTCTTGAGCATGTTCATACAGCGCTATACTACCATATTGCCTATGGCAAGGCAAGCAAAAAGCACGACACGGCCATGAAAACATTGAGGCTCAATAAACAAGAACCCCGCCTGTTCATTTGGCAACAGGCGGGGTTTTCTGATAAAATGATGCAGACAAGATTAACGGCTGTAATTGCCGGGGTCTTGTGTGATGGTCACATCATGCGGGTGGCTCTCTTGGAGACCGCCGGCGGTGATGCGAACAAAGCGGGCGTGGTCACGCAGCTCTTGCAGATTCTTGGCACCGAGGTAGCCCATACCGGAGCGCAAGCCGCCCACCAGCTGGAAGATAACATCTGCCAGCATACCCTTGTAGGGCACGCGAGCCTCTACACCCTCGGCCACGAGCTTACCGCTGCCGTTCTGGCCATAGCGGTCGCCGGAACCGGCACGCATGGCACCCAGAGAGCCCATACCGCGGTATGTCTTGAAGTTACGGCCTTGGTAGTGTACCACAGCACCGGGGCTTTCCTCGCAACCGGCAAGCATACCACCCATCATGATGAGGTCAGCACCGGCAGCAAGTGCCTTAACGGCATCGCCGGAGTAGCGGATACCGCCGTCGGCAATCACGGTTACGCCTGCAGGGCGGGCAACGGTGGCCACCTCCTGAATAGCGGTAAACTGAGGCATACCTACACCGGAGATGATACGGGTGGTGCAGATGGAGCCGGGGCCCACACCTACCTTAATGGCACTGGCACCTGCGGAGATGAGGTCACGGGCGCCGTCCTGAGTTACCACGTTACCGGCAACTACGGGTTTGCCGAGCTCACGCAGCTTCTCGATAACATGCAGCACACGGCTGGTGTGGCCGGTAGCGGCATCAATGAAGAGAGCATCAGCACCGGCATCAATCACTGCCTGAGCACGAGCCATAAACTCCGGGCCGGGGCCTACGGCAGCACCGCAACGCAGACGTCCCATCTCATCCTTGGTGGACTCCTGGAAAGCCTCGCGCTTGCGGATATCGGTATCGGTAATCAGGCCAACCAAGCAACCGGCTTCATCCACAAGGGGGAGCTTCTCAATGCGGTTGGAGTAAAGAATCTTACGGGCCTCCTCCTGCGTGGTGGCAGGGGTGCCGGTAATGAGGCGGCTCATGGGGGTCATGACATCGGCCACGGTAAGCTTATCAAGGTCGTGACCATCTACCACACGCATATCTCTGCCGGTAATGATACCTACCAGCAGGTTACCCTCTGCCACAACAGGCAGACCGGAGAACCCGTGCTCAAGCATAATGCCCTTCACGCGACTGAGGCTCATCTCGCTGGTAACGGTGAGCGGCTTGGTGATAACGGCATTTTCAAAACGCTTTACCTTGGCCACCATGGCGGCCTGGTCATCAATGCGGTTGTTACGGTGAATCACACCCAAACCACCCTCACGAGCCATGGCAATGGCCATGTCTACCTCCGTCACCGTATCCATGGGTGCAGAGAGAATGGGCAGGCGGAGCGGGAAACCCGCGCAAAGTTGAGAAGAGGGGTCGGCCTCGCCGGGAAGAATAGTGCTCAAGCAGGGAAGCAAGAGTACGTCGTCAAATGTAAGTCCAAGCTGAATTTCTGCCATAGCGGAGATTATAACGGATGCAACCCATTTGCAAGCCTAATCTTCCCAAATTCGCATTTTTTTTGCATTTTTTACCCCAAAAGGGGGTATTTAGGGGGTCAAATGTACTTTCTGTCACGAAAAAGATGCAATTTCATGGGGTCGGAAGCCGCAAGGTGAGTAAAGCCTATGGCAAGAGCATCGGCCGCATCGGGGGCAGGAGTTTCCGTAAGGCCGAGCATGGCACGCATCATGAATGCCACCTGTTGTTTACCGGCTGCGCCACGGCCCACGGTAGCCAATTTAACGCAGGTGGGCGGATACTCCATAATGCGTTTATCATAGCGTGCCGCAGCCAGCACGGTAGCAGCACGTGCGGACCCCATATAAATAGCCGTGCGGTGAGATTGCACGTAAATGATACCCTCTATTGCCAGCTCATCGGGCTGCCATTGCTCTATCAGGGAGCATACTTTCTCATGGATTGCCAACAGGCAGGCACTTTGCGGCAATTTCTGCGGGAGGGAGAGGGTACCGTAATCCAATGCCACGGCATGTTTGTGGTCACCCTGCAACACGGCGTACCCCGTGTTGCGAATGGCCGGGTCTATGGCAACAACTACCATGTTTACGATATACCGATGCAAAAAAATCGCATCTCACAGCACACTTCGGCTTACTGCGGATTAACGGTGCCGCAGTAGGTCCACAAGGTGGGGTCAAGCTCTGCCTTGGCAGCCTCGGCAAGGGCGCGGGCCTGCTCGGGGGTCTCGGTAAGAGCAAAGAGGGTAGAACCACTGCCACTCATCAAAGCGGCACGCACACCGGGTTGTTGCAGCATCCACATCTTCCACAGCCCCAACACGGGGAACTTGGTGAAGACGGAGCGCTCCAACTCATTGACAAGTTTGATACCGTCTACCGTCTGGGCATTGTAGGTAACGCCTTTCATGCGGTGTGCACCATGCAGGCCCTTGTAGGCAGAGGGGGTAGAAACGCCGAACTGCGGCTTGATAAGCACAATGGGGCTGGTCCACTCGGCCAGCTCAGCCACGGGCTCTACAATCTCCCCCCTGCCCGTGCAGCGGCTGATAACGGGATTGAGGAAGAACGGCACATCACTACCGATTGCCGCGGCCATGGCATGCAGCTCCTCGTAAGAATACCCGGTGCCCAGTATTTCATTTATGGCTTTGAGTGCAATGGCGGCATCTGCCGAGCCACCGCCCAAGCCTGCCCCGAAGGGGATATTCTTGTCAAGCGTAATACGCTGTTTAGCCTTGCGGCCATAGACCTTTTCAAACTCGCGGACGGCTTTTACCACAAGATTGCTCTCATCTGTGGGCACACCGGGAACATCACACAGCAGAGTAGTGGTGCGTGAATTATGAAAATACAGCTTATCTTCCAAATCCAGCTTAGCCATCAGGATGTCCACATTGTGGAAACCATCCTCACGCTTACCCATTACCTTGAGAGAAAGATTGATTTTAGCCGGTGCGCTATAGGTCGTCATGCGGGGATTCTACACAATTTTTCAGCCCATGTGAAGCCCAAAATCCTGCATATAGGGCAAATAGAGATATTTGCAGCCCGGGGTGACACAAAATCACTTACTGCGGTAGCGCTTGAGACGCTCGTTGCGTTTATCTTCGCGGCGGCGGCGTTCTTCCTCATCGATGGTCTTTTCCGCAGGCTGTTGCGGCGCAGCAGTAGGTGCTACGGTTTCCCCCATTTGCTCTCGGCGATACAAATCCGCAATAACCTGAAAGAGGCGGGCAAGTGACGCGGATTCATAAAACTGATGCCCGACCAAACGCGTGCAGTGCTGCTCAAACTCTGCCTGCAACAGCTGTACCTCCAGCACTTGGCGGGTGAGCAATACCTGATCTTCATCGCTGGGCTCGGCGGGCAGAGAAATCTCTTTCACACGGCGCATGCTGAGATACATCTCTCGCGTTTTAGTACGCAGCGGGTTAGTAGCGGCATCTGCCGTGCTGCGGTCCTGCACACCTTGCAACAGGGCATTAATTTCCCGCAGGCTGGTACTGAACGCATCTATTGCGGCTGATACCTCTTGCCCGGCGGCAGTGTAATCTGCCTGCAAGGGGCACACTACGGTAACCGCACATGTCAACAATATGGGCAAATGGGGAATATTCATATTCAGCTGCGGCAGGAGGTTAGCGAATCAGCGCCGAGGTATCCTCGTTAAGCATATCGAGCTCTTGCAGGGCTTTGATAAGGGTGGCAGAGTTATAAAACTCGGCACGCGCCAGACGCAACATCTCGCGGTGCACGGCCATACCGACTACCATCATACGCTGCCTGCAACCGAACAACGCATAGCTATCAGTCTTGGTTACGGCCTTTTCCCCCATGGCGTAGGGGTCGTCTATTGCAGCCATCGCGTTTTTAAGCTCTGTCACAATGCGTTTGAGCAAAGGCGCCTCAGCATCTGCGGTTGCTTTATCCTGTATGCGCCCCAATACACGAGCCGTCTCTTGCATGTAGATTTCTACGGTATTATAAGCCTCCACGGCCTCTTGCCCGCTTGTTGACAAGCCCCCCTCTACCAAGGGAGCAGCAGTCGTTGTCATGGCACCTATGCCAATCATGAAGAGCAGCTTTTTCATACGTGTACCGAATTATTATATAAAAGGCGCGTTGCCGCAAACGGCAACGCGCAGGAGAATAACAAGGCCTATAATACTTGTCAAGTCAAAAGCAAAGCGCATACACGCAAACGAACGCAGTAATACGTCATCCCGCTATGCGCCGCAGCATGGCGCTTGATATGCTTTTGAGCGTGGCGCAGCATTACTGCCACCACCGTTCAACTTACTCGGCAGGTTGATTCAAGGTTGTAAGCACCTTGATGAAAGCCTCAGAATCATAGAAGTTCACCATAGCCAAGCGCTGCAACTCAGCCTGCAGCGCCATACCGGCTGCATGCAAGTTGTTTTGGCATTGCTCAAAGGCAGCTTCATCGTCTGCATTGGGCATACCCGTAAGCTCATTGGCGCGGGACTCCATAGAGGCAATGTAAGCCGTGAAAACCTGCACCGCAGCAGCAAAGGGCTCTGCCTGAGCATCAGCAGATGCTTGGTCTGTCACTTTCTCCAAGACAGCCGTCATGTTATTCATGTAGGTCTCCAAAGTATTGAAATACTCTACTGCAACCTTACCGTCTTGACTTAACTCTGCTTGCGCAGGTGTAATCGTTGCCGTTGCTACCAATGCGGCGGCCAATATGCTGAACAGTTTTTTCATCTTTCGTGTGTTCGGTTAATATTTTTGCAAGGGGCCCCCCCTGCCTTGACGCCAGATTAGCAAGCCCGGACAGAAAAGTCAAGCATTTTAGTATGAATTAATCCAACATACCGAGTTGAAGAGAAGTACAAAGTAATCCAGTTGAGTACCGCCCCAATACTTTGTACCTTGTACTTTTTTCCGTATACACAAAATGCCCGGTTGCTTGCGGCAACCGGGCATTGGTGTGTAAGTTTCAGAGAGATGAGAGAAAGGATACTTAATTAAGCTACTTCGTCCTTCTTCTGGGGCATCTTGCCCGTGGTGAAGTACTGCTCAATCTCTTCCAAGGTGCGGCCCTTAGTCTCGGGCATGAAGAAAGCGGCAGTGATGAAGTAGATTACCGTGAAGCCGGCCAACCAGAAGAATACACCGGAGTAACCGCTGGAGCCTACCCAAGGCAGGAAGGTACCGGCAATGGTGGTGGATACAGTCTGGTTAATAAGCAGGGCAATGGCCATACCGTTGGCGCGGATGCGGTTGGGCATAAGCTCGGAGAGAGCCAGCCATACGCACACACCGGGACCTGCGGCATAGAATGCGATGAACACCACGAAGAAGCCGGTTACGGCCCAACCGGTTACGGGAGAGGGCTTCATACCCAATTCAGCGCGAGCGATGGTAACCTCCTTAAGGGAGCCTACCTCGGGCTTATCCTGCCAGAAGCAGATATTGTCAATGAAGTTGGGCTCAGCGGCAAAATCGGGGGCGATGATAACGCGGTCGCTGTTCCGCTCCAACTTCTGGATAGTGGCGATGATGTCGTCCTTCTTGCTCTCGTCTACGAGGGTGAGTTCACCCGTGCGCAGCTTGTCGGAGAGGGAGAGGGTCTTCTTCTCTTCGGAAGAGGTCTGAGCCTTCAAGAAAGCCTCCTTGGCGGCGGCAAGGTCAACGGTACCGGCGGCAAGTGCATTGTCGGCATATACCAAGGGAGTCACATTGCCGTCCTTGTCCTTAATCTGCACGCCCTCCAGCTTAGCAAGCTCAGCGGCGCGGTCGTAGTACTCGGCAACAACCTGATTGTCGCCACCCTGATTATAGGTAACAATGAGCTGCACACCGTCAAGCACCTTGCCGTCCTTGATAAGGTCAGCATTATCGGCAGCGGCGTTCTTCACAACGTCATCAATAGAAACGGCGAGCTGGGCGCCCTTCTCATTAGCAGCGGTAAGCTGCTTGTTGAGCTGCTCGGTTACATACGGAGTTACGTCTACACGGTTGCTCTCTACCATGAGGAACATGGAGCCTACACCGGCAAGACCTACGATGATACCCAGCGTGCCCATCTTGAGCAAGAAGGTGCGGCCTTTCTTGTCTACCAGCGTCACGGCTACAATAGTCATGAGCATGTTGACAATCTTAATGGCAAGGTCGGCGTAGTTGGCGGTTTCGCCCTCAAGACCGGCCTGCTGGAAAATCTTAACGGAGTAGTTCAGCACAGAGTTAATACCCGTAGCCTGCGTGCAGGCCAATACAACTACTGCCAGAATGAAGGGAATGACATACTTGCGCTGGAAGAGGCTATCACCCTTGGCGGCCTCAGCCATAGCGGCTTTGTCGGCGGCCTCCTTAGCATCGGCGGCCTTCATTTCGTCCAAAATCTCCTTGGCGGCTTCCTCACCGTTGTTGGCGGCAAGTGCAAGCAAAGCCTCATCCTCACGGCCATTGCGGTACAACCAGCGCGGAGACTCCTTGAGTTTCACGGCACCGAAGCAAAGAATGATACCGGGGATAGCAGAGCACCAGAAAATCACCTGCCATGCAACAGTCTTGGCGGTGTCGGTCACCATCACGTCATCGGCAGCACCCACACACATGGTGGTAATCAGACCAATGAGAGCAGCGAATACCAAGCCCACCGTCAGCATGAACTGGAACATGCCCGTGCCTTTACCACGAGAGTTGGCATCCAAACACTCTGCCAGATACATGGGAACTACCACACCTACCAAACCGGCGGAAGCACCCTGCAAAATACGGCCACCCATCAGCATGAGGAAGGAACCCGCAGAGAAGCAGATTACCGGAATACTCAGCGTGAAGAGCAAAGCAGAGATAATAATCACTTTCTTACGACCCAGCCACTCGGCCAACATGCCGGCGAACAGGGAGGAAAGAACGGAACCAGCCAGCACAGCAGCAACCACAAGGGAAATCTCCTGCGGTGTGTAGGTGGAGGTTTCTTCAATATACGGAAGGGCCGCAGCAATCACACCTACGTCAATGCCGTAGAGTAGACCACCGAGACCGGCCATTACCATCAGGTAAAGGGCATATCGTTTTACCGAAGCGGGAAGCTCCGTTGTCGTTGCGTCTGTACTCATAACGGTTACATTATACCATTCTCATCCCACAGTGCAAGCCCGAAATACAAAATTGAAGCCTACTCTATCTTAAATTTATGCATTAATGCCGCATCTTTCCCCGCCTCTACCATGTTCTAACCCTGCCACAGCCGCCCTCCTGCAAGCAAACACCCCGGGCAGGCATACTGCTCGGGGTGATATTTAAACTGTAAAAGCGTTTTTACTTCTGCTCCAGCTTGGGGGCATTGATAAGCTTCATCACATCCTCACCGGGTTGCTCGGGCTTAGCAAGTTTATCAAGCTTTTTCACCTCCCATACAGGGAAATCGGCCTCGGGCTTAATGTCTCCGCCCGTAGCAAGGGAGTAATAGCCCAGCTGCGGGTTCAGGCGGCAGTTAATCTCCATATTGGGGTTGCCATCCTTGGTGAAACGGAACTCATTGGCCTGAGACCACTGCTTACCGTCCCAACGCCATGCGGGACCGAACGTAGCACGACGTTCATGCTTTTTGGACTCCACGTTGCGGCAGAAATCCTCCACGAAGCCACAGCCACCACCCAAGCCACGGCTCAAGGCCTGAATGCGCCAGCAGCTCAGCAGCTCCCACTGCTGTGTCTCAGGATCCCAAATGTAGCCGGCAATCTGGCGAAAATCCTCACCATCGGGGCGCTCAATCACAAGGGTGCGAATCACATCACCCTCTTTCCAATCAAACACGCGCATGGAGTTACCGCCCGTGCCCTCACCACCGAAACGGCGGGTTGTCACCAAACGGCCTTTCTGAATCAGCTTAGCACGCTCCTCCTCAGGGGCTGCGTGGGGGTTGTCGCCACTATCTTTGGCATCCCAAATAGAGAAAATTGCCTTGCGCACATAGCGGGTGCCGTCCTCGGTCTTCTCGCACAGCTCTTGCACACCGATATAACCGCAACCGAAATTGTTAGCAGCAAAATAGGTTCCCTGTGCACTCTTCTCTACCACCATCTCCTGGTAGGCTGCCGTGTGCTGCGGTATTGCGGGCTGGAATTGCAAATGCACGGAGGTACACTGGCGCTTTGCCATATTCTCCGGTGCCCAATAATCTGAATAGCGGTCTGCCTGTGCCTGCGGTGCCACCGCAGCCACCATGGTTACCACTCCGGCCAATATGCTTGTTATGGCTTTCATACGTGGCGCATTATAACAACTTAAATAAATTTTTCAAGCTTTTTATAATGCTATCCGAATGCGCACACTGCAAAATCATTCAGCGGACTTCAGCACGGACGGCAATTCTTTGAAGCGCGCAAGGTCTGCCGCAGGCAACATGTAAAACATGCCGTAGTATTCCGGATTCTTGCTATATGTATCAGCATGCTCACAAACGCCGATGGTACGATTCAGAAGCAATTTACCGGCCATCACCTTGCCCTCTGCATCCAAAAACTCCAGATAATTGCAAGATATAAAGGATACGAGCGGCTGCCCTTCTTCATAAAGCTCATCCCATGCGTCACGAGTAAGAGGCGGCACATCTTTCATCCTCGGCATTATCTCTTGAATCACGGCCAACTCACCTGCCCCCATAGGAATGATGGTATCCTCTTTATTCATCGACCACTCGATGCGAATTTGAGCACGACTTGCCGCTGCCGCAGCTTGTTTCAACGCCGTCAGGCCCTTACTCTCCCCCTGTTTGCTTGCAGCATACTCCGCGTACCGGGCATCTCGCGCCTCTGCCTCCTGCCACTGCTGCACAAACACGCAGGAACTGAGAGCCAACATACTGAACACCATTGCAATAAGAGAGAATTTCATACTCACCATCATATCGTATACAAACCCATTGTCAAGAAAATAGCCATTCCCGTCCTCCGATTTATTCCGAAATTTATTCCGAAATTTCGTTTCGGAATAAATTCACACACCGGGCATCATCAGCTTCCATTTGCCGTTTTTTCGAGCACCATCTCGCAGCAAAATACCCTTTTTCTTCATTTCCGTCAGGTGCAAAAGATGAAAATATTCTTTAAAACGCAAATCTATGATAAATCCGTATAGACTAAAAATTACTCAAAATTGGAATCTCACCTTTTTCCGGCTGATACTATGCAGCAATCAAGCAAAGCTTTAATATCCCTATTCTGGCACACGGGGACAGAGAAGGAGTATTAAAAAGCCAGTCTTCTTTTGAAAAAGCTATGACGGTTTTTCGACATTCATGGCAGTAGTATATGACTGGCCTGAGCTGTGTTTACTTTCTTCAGTAAAACGTAATTTTTTATGTCGCACCAATGGTGCAACGAAGTCACGACGAAGGGGTTCCGTTTCACGATCTAATAAAATACTCAGCTGCAACATTGTTACCTGTCTGCGGGAACATATATCTAAAATTAATGAATCGGTAAGTTGCCGCGGGTTTTTACTACTTTGTCTATACAGCTCTATTTCTTCCATCAGCCCTGCAGGCAAATCCAACTCTTTTGCAATTTGCACGTACGCCTCAGGTCGCCCGTTACTTCCTACGTTACTTCCTACGTTACTTCCTACGTTACTTCCTACGTTACTTCCTACGTTACTTCCTACGCATGTAGTAGAGAGAGGCGCATTATCCAGAAATTTAATTCTCTCAGACAATTTGTCAGATAAACGGTACTTTGTGGCATTGCTGCGCCCCTTACTCAGCAAATACCCTTCATCACGCAGATGAGATAATATTTTACCGAGATCCACTGCATGAACGCTTGATAAATAAACCCTCAATTCCTGATTGCTGACAAACCTATCATGAGGAATCATTAATAACAGTATCTTTTCTTGTGTGGTTAAGCGACCATACTTTTCATATCCCAGAAATTCTTGCTGAGCCAGCAGCACATTTTTTTGAAGCATTGCAAGATATGGTAATGACCAGATTACTTTATAAGTAACCGCATCAACATCTACACGAGGCAAACAAAGGAAATTTTCTGACCAGCCCCGCATCAGAACATCCACACCGGAACCAGCTTCTTCTACAATCCCCACAAGCTTAAACATAGTTTGCAAGTTTTTGTTACGGCATAGACTATTTCCTCCTGCATACACCTCTTCCTTACTCATCAGCAGAGTGCCGGAATTTTCTAATATCAAGCCACTTGGTAATTTGGTTATTTTTACACCTCCGGGGGATCGGTAGTCTGCATGAATAATAGCATTAGCCAAAGCTTCACGAATTGCTTCATAGGCCGTAGAATCATCTTTGCGCTTCAAATCCACCCCCAATTGGAACGGGCGCTTTAAATCATCGGTCAAGCGTGGTAATACTTTATGAAAAAATTGATATAGATTGGCTTCCCAAGTTCCGTCATTTGTAATGCGATCAACCCAGCGCTTTCGCGAACTTGTTTTTTCGTTGACTTCTTGCTCGAAATAATCTATACAAAAAATGGGGTGGAGCTCCTTTATGGTTTCAGATCTGCCGAACATTAGCAAACCGGCAAGTGTTAAACCAGATTCTCCCGTTTTACGATTTTTGCGATAGGCTCCCAATTTGGTGAGCAACGCCTCATCATCTAATGCAGCCCACGGATGCTGTCTACGGCTGCTTCTGAGGTCGATTCGGTATTGTTTGAGTGTTTCTGGATCTAAATCCTCCGGTCCACTATTGGGTATGATAACAGCATCGGCAGAATATTGACAGGTTACTACATCTTTATCTCGCAGCATTCTGCTTATTTCTTCAGCCGTACAACGTCTGTCTCCTTCACCAACACGAACATAACACTTCGTGGGATTGCCGTCGAGATATACGGATTTTTGAGCCACGGCAGCAGATTTTACGCGGATTGCCAATACTTCTCTACCTGACAATTCTACTATGGCGATATCCTCTTCACTGCATAAGATAGTATTACACTTGGTACCGGAACTGAGCATATTGGAGAAATCTTCTCGGTATTTTTCCACTGTTTTGATGTCCTCCAAGGAGCCGTTATTGTCTACCCCGATAACAATAATACCGCCACATGTATTTGCAAAGGCACTATATGTTTCCCACAGTGTTTTGGGAAATCCATTTTTACCACTTTTGAATTCCAGCGTCCATGTGGCTTCCGTCCACCTATTACGGTCTCGATACCATGACTTCACGATATCAGAAACAGACTTATTGCTACCTTTACTCATGAGGTTATTATAGCACGCTTGGGATTATCAATCAATAACAATATAATAATACAGCTTTAATGATTAACTAAAAAATTATGAGTTAATCTCTATGGAGCAAGACTCATACCATCTATCTCTACACGAAGATTTTTTTGCCAGATGAGGAGTTGAAAGTGGATTCAGTTAAACAAAATTTTGGATAACTGCGCAATTTGCGGGAATAGGTTTGTGCCTATGCCCTATTGGGTTCAAGAATACTTCTCGTTCCTCTCAAATTTGATGAATCCCCGCCCCGGGTGGGGGGGAATTGAACCAACAAGATGCGGCAAGAATGCAAATACATTAATCTCTCTCAACTGATTGATTTTTATAACGATGAGAAAATTCGAAAATCCCGAATTTTCTACATTTGAGAGGGCTGGCGGGGTTGAGTTAATGGGATAGTTCTGTTTTCCCTTAAAGCAAAACCTCCCCCGGCAGCGGTGCTGCGGGGGAGGCGGAAGTGAGTTTAGCTGTACGCTACGTATGATTAGTTCTCGGAGAGGGCGGCCTGAGCGGCAGCGAGGCGTGCGGTGGGCACGCGGTAGGGAGAGCAAGATACGTAGGTGAGGCCGAGCTTGTGGCAGAAGCGTACGGAGGCGGGGTCGCCACCGTGCTCACCGCAGATACCCAGCTTGATGCCGGGGCGGGAGGAGCGGCCGTATTCTACAGCCATCTTCATAAGGCGGCCGACGCCGGTCTGGTCGATGGAGGCGAATACGTTAGCCTGCACGATTTCCAGGTCACGGTAGTTATTGAGGAAAGAGCCGGAGTCATCACGGCTCATGCCGAGACCGGTCTGGGTGAGGTCGTTCGTACCGAAGGAGAAGAACTCTGCGGTTTGAGCAATCTCGTCTGCCGTGACACAAGCACGGGGAATCTCAATCATGGTACCCACCTTGTAGGAAACGCGCTTACCCTTCTCGGCAAACACCTGCTCGGCTACGCGATCGATAACTTCCTTCTGCAAGTCGAGCTCGCGTTTGAAGGATACGAGGGGAACCATAATCTCAGGCTTCACCTCAAAACCCTCTTCCTCCTGCACCTCGATGGCGGCCTCGATGATGGCGCGGGCCTGCATCTCGGTAATTTCGGGGTAGGAGATACCGAGGCGGCAGCCACGGTGACCGAGCATGGGGTTGAACTCATGCAACTCTTGCACACGGCGCATGATGAGCTCTACGGGCATGTTGAACTTCTGAGCAATGGCAAGCTGCTGCTCCTTGGTGTGGGGCAAGAACTCGTGCAGGGGGGGATCCAGCAGGCGGATAGTGGCAGGACGACCGGCAAGAGCCTTGAAGATGCCCTTGAAGTCACCCTTCTGGAAGGGCAGCAAGCGCTCTACAGCCTCCTTGCGCTCGTTCAAGCGCTCGGAGAGAATCATGCGGCGCATGTAATCAATACGGTTACCACCGAAGAACATGTGCTCCGTACGGCACAGACCGATACCACTGGCACCGAAAGCGATGGCAGCCTCAGCCTGCTCGGGGGAGTCGGCATTGGTGCGCACCTGCAGGCGGGTGGCCTTTTGGCACCACTCCATCACGCAAGCGAAGTCACGGTAGGACTGGCTCTGCTCGGGGGTCATGGTCTTCTTGATGAGCACCTGAATAATCTCAGAGGGAGCGGTGTCAATCTTACCGGCATAAACGAGACCGGCGGTGCCATCCAAGGAGAGGTAGTCACCCTCCTGATAGGTAACACCGGCGATGGTAACGGTGCGCTTTTGGTAATCAATCTCAAGCTCGCTTACACCGCATACGCATACCTTACCCATCTGGCGGGCAACAAGGGCAGCGTGGCTGGAGAGACCACCACGGGCAGTCAAGATACCCTCAGCGGCAATCATACCGCGCAGGTCTTCGGGAGAGGTCTCAAGGCGAACCAGCAGCACGTGCTCACCCTTCTTGGTGGCCTCAATGCAGCGGTTGGCATTCAGATAGATGCGGCCGGAGGCTGCACCGGGGCCGGCGTTAAGGCCCTTGGCGATGGGGCGTACTTTCTTGATGGCAGAGGCATCAAACACGGGGGCCAGCACTTGGTCTACCTGATCGGCAGGGATGCGCTTAACGGCGGTCTGCCAGTCGATGAGGCCCTCCTTCTCCATATCACAGGCAATGCGGAAAGCGGCGATACCGGTACGCTTACCGTTGCGGGTCTGGAGCATATAAACTTTGCGATCCTGAATGGTGAACTCGAAATCCTGCATATCGCGGAAGTGGTTCTCAAGGGTCTTGCGGATTTCGCACAGCTCCTGATAGGCGCTGGGCATGACCTCGGCCAACTTAGCAACAGGGTCCGGGGTACGCACACCGGCTACCACGTCCTCACCCTGAGCATTCATGAGGAACTCACCGTAGAACTCATTAACACCGATGGCGGGGTTACGGGTGAAAGCCACACCGGAGCCGGACTCATCAGAGGTGTTACCGAACACCATGCTCTGTACGTTAACAGCGGTACCCCACTCGCTGGGGATGCCGTACTTCTGGCGGTAGGTGATGGCACGCTCGTTGTTCCAGCTGCCGAATACGGCGCCGATAGCACCCTTGAGCTGCTCCCAGGGATCAGCGGGGAAGTTCTGACCACTGCGGGCAAGAACGAGAGTCTTGAAACGCTTTACAAGCTCACGGCTGTCGTCAGCTGTCAGCTCAGAGTCGGAGATATCCTTGCCGTAGCGCTCGTGCTTGAGGGCGTGAATGACGCTTTCAAAGGGCTCCAGGTCCTCACCCTCATCCTTCTGCACACCCATCACCACGTCACCGTACATCTGCACGAAACGGCGGTAGCAGTCCCAAGCAAAGCGGGGATTACCGGTGGCAGCAGCCATAGCCTCTACGGTGTCATCGTTAAGACCGAGGTTGAGGATGGTATCCATCATACCGGGCATGGATTCACGGGCGCCTGAGCGTACGGAAACCAACAGGGGCATAGCCGTGGTATCACCGAACTTGCGGCCCACGTGGCCCTCCATCTTGGCAATACCCTCGCGCACCAAGCCATCGAGCTCTGCGGGGTAGGTCAAGCCATTCTCATAGTAATAAGTGCAAACCTCTGTGGTAATGGTGAATCCCGGAGGCACGGGCAAGCCGATGCGAGCCATTTCTGCCAAATTAGCACCTTTGCCACCCAGCAGCGCTTTCATGCTGCCATCGCCGTCGGCGGTACCACCACCGAAATGATAAACTATTTTGTCCATGATATACTTAATATAAACTTGAAAACGTAATGTTTGCCTGACAGAGTAACATATTACTCCCCCCTACCGTCAAGCTCAAACTAGGGCTTCATACCTGTTATGCAGCATGTTGACAGTAATATCACTTAGATATTGACAACTATTTTTGCTATTTATATAGTATAGACGTGAAAATAGCGTTTTTTTTGCACAGAAAAAACAAGAAATAAGGTCAATGCCATGATATCCGCACGTATTTTCGGTCAGTTTTCCTCCATAACCGTTTGAAGAGGCACAATCAGGAAACCGATGCCGTGCATATCACTATTCTCACTCACATGGGTGGACTCGTAAATAATACCCACGTGCTCATCATCCACCATGGCAATGCAAGAGTAGCCCCAACATTCGCGGGAGTCATACACATAGCCTTTGTTCCACGTTTTTCCTTCATCTCGGGAGGCACGCAGCGTCATGGTATTGCGGAAGCGCACGGGAGAATCGGGGTGAGAGTACAGCAGCAGGCGGCCATACTTGGGGGAATCTACCGCCACAAGCGAGGCTTGGCAAGTGCAATCTTGCAAGGCTTGGAGATGCGTGGGGTGAGCCTGCCAAGTTTTACCGAGGTCTTTTGTAGTAAAAACGGCACGCTTACCGGTGCGCTGCTCATTGCGACAGGTAAGCATCAGAGAACCGTCTTGCAGCTCTACCACTTGGCACTCGGAGGAGCGATAGGGCACCCCCTCGCCATAATGCCAGGTTTTACCATTATCCTCGGAGTAACAGATGGTGCTTTGGCTGGATTCTTTCTTCTTGGTGT
>JAFYUT010000085.1 GCA_017549485.1 Akkermansia sp. | reverse complement strand
ATCGCCCTCACGGGCTCTGAATTTCCGCTCGCCTATGGCTCGCAATTTGCCCGATAAATAGAAATAGACAGGGGGCATATTTCATGATACTCACACGTATGAATACGTATCATCACCTAATCCTGTTCTACGGTGAAGGTGGATTCCATGGTGATATCCGGCGGGGCGGTGGCGCGTATGGTGTGCCGCCCCGGGGTAAGAACGGCGTAGTGGCGGCCATTGTGATAGGTGATACTCAGGGAGGGAGAGCTCCACTCTGTGGTGGCGGCGGGGGTAGTGGCGCGCAGCTCAATATAGCGCCCGTTGTGGGGTAATGTGGGGTCCAATACCACGGTGGTACCGTGAGCCGGTATCAGGATGGTGGGGCGGCGCCCGGTGTTGGCTGTGGCATCCAGCGCAAAGAGGCGCGGGTTGCCGTGGCGTGGGTACCACTCTGCATAGCGGGCATCCAACATGACGCGCCCTCGGGCATCAAGCCGGGGCTCGGGCAGGGCGGAAAGTTGCGCTGCGGTGGCAAGCTCGGTAGCGCGGCAGGTGCGGGGTGTTTGCTCGGTGGCTCGGCAACCGCTGCGGGTGTCAATTTCTACCTCGGTAAGCTCCGCGGGGCATGCCGGGAAACTGAGGGGCTTGCCGTTGTATTCTTGCAGGCGCAGCATGATGCGGTGAAAAATGGGGCCGGCCCCGGTAATGCCGGATACGTTTTGCATGGGCGAATTGTCAAAATTACCCACCCACACGGCCACGGTGTATTCTGCGGTGAACCCGCAGCACCAGTTGTCGCGGAAGTCTGAGGAGGTGCCGGTTTTGGCGGCGCAGCGGAAGGGGAATCGGAGTGCCTCTGCCGTGCCGAAAGCGGCAGCGCGGGCGTTCGGGTCGCTCAGAATATGGGCAATTTGGTAGCAATGCTGAGGGTTAAGTAGCTCTTGCCCCGCCTCGGCACGGTGTGGCAGGTGCGTGTGCAGGGGGAGGTGGTTACCCCCTCTTGCCAAGGTGCTGTATGCATGTGCCAGAGCGGTCAGGGTAACATGAGCATTGCCTATGGCCAGCCCCAGGCCGTATTCTTTTTTATCCCCGCTCAGCCGCATGCCCAGTGTGCGCAGCAGGGTAAGAAACGCCTCTTCCCCGCCGAAACGGTTGAGGGCCTCCATGGCCGGCACATTTTGGGAGCATCCCAAGGCTTGGCGAATGCTGATGGGGCCCATGTATCTGTTGTTGTAATTGCCGGGGGCGCGTATGCCGTCCTCGCTGCGGTACAGGGTTTCTACATCGGCCATGACGGTACCCGGCCAAGCCCCGTTGCCGAAAGCTTGCAGGTAGACAAAAGGTTTGAGGGTAGAGCCGGCGCTGCGCGGTATGGCCGTGCCGTTGAGCTGCCCGCCGCGTGGGCTGGCGGGGTCTGCTGCGGGTAGGGCCACCAGCAGCTCGCCACTGCGGTTATCAATAACCACCACAGCAGCCTGTGATACATTGTGGCGGTAGAGGCCACGCAGCTCTTGCAGGGCTATATCGGCCACATCTTGTTGCAAGGTGGCATCAAGCGTGAGGGTGCCGGGTGTTTTACCCAAAAAGGTGGGGGCCGTGATGCGCCGAGCCTGCACCCCCAGCGGAGAATCGGTGGGCGCTCCCAATTTTTTCAGAATGGCATTGCGGCGGGTAAGGGCCGCCTGCGGGTGGCGCAGGGGGTCTAACCGCGAGGGTGCGCGTACCAGTGCTGCCAGCAAAGCCGCCTCGTGTGTGTGCAGCTCTGCCGCATGCTTGCCGAAGTAGAAGAGCGCGGCGGCCTCTGCTCCGCGGCATTGGTTGCCGAAATCTGCCGCGTTGAGGTAGGCTAACAGCAGCTCTTCTTTGCTGTGTTGATACTCCAGTGCGCGTGCCTGCAAGGCCTCTTTTACTTTGGTGCGGTAATGGCGCGGGGCCGGCGGGTTGCAAAGCTTGGCCAGCTGCATGGTCAGGGTTGAGGCACCGGAGAGCGAGGTGCCGCGCAGGCGGTTCCACGCTGCGCGTGCCGTGGCCATGAAATCGATACCACCGTGGCTGTAAAAACGGGCATCTTCTGCTGCCACCAGACAGCGGACCAATTCTGCCGGTAACGCGCGCAGACCTTGGTTGCGGTAGCCGTCTGCCGTAGGAATCAGCCCCAGAAACTCCCCGTTGCGGTCAAATACCATGTGGTTTTCGGCCTGCGGCAATGCCGGGGGTGTGATGAACAGCGGCATAGTGTACCACGTGGCAAGCAGCAATGCGATGGCTCCCCCCATGCACCACCATAACCGGCGCCACCACCTGCGTGTTGCGGGTGGTGGCGTGGTTGATGTGTGAGTGGCCTGCGTCATGAATGCCGCATCATTTATTTTTCTGCGTCTACTTCAATGTGCTGCGGGATGCTCAATCCGCGCACCTCGGGGCGGTACATGAGCTCAGCCTTGGTGGCGGGGGCTGTTACCTTGCCGCGGCGCAGTACGCGTGCCACATAGGTGGCCTCAAGTTTGCGGGTGCTCAGGTATGAGGCAAAGAAGCGCACGCGGTCTTTGAGAAACTCCTTGTTGTCAATGGAGCCGCTCAGACTCCACCAGTTGCGGGCCTGCTCGGCATCCACCCCCGGGGGCAGGGATTGGGAGCTGAGCGCGGGGTTCACTGCTTCAAATACGGCCGGCAGGCGGTCTTCTACCACCAAGTAGCGCAGGTGCTCTTTATCGATGTGGTCACCCATGGCGACGCTGAGGTGTACTTTTACCACATCTCCCACGGCAAAAGTGGTGGTGGGTTGCCAGCTGCCGTCGGGCATGAGCTTTTCATATCGGCGGGTCACCTTGATGCCTTGGTCAATGGCTTGTACGGGTTGGGGCGTGGCTTGGTGGCCCTCGGCATAGCCGTTGATGAACACGGTATCACCCTCAACGGCGTAGAAGTCATTACTGCCGTAGTTGATGTTCATGAGCAACGGTTGCTTGGACGAGATGGGGGTGCCGTTGACGATAGCCCGGCTCTCCTCCAAGCGAGAGGCTTTCATGTACTCACATACGGCAAGGGTGGCCCAGGCGTTGCGCCATGTGGAGTAATCGCTGATGCCTTCATCCAAGAAGTCGAGTATGACTTGCCGGGTTTCTGCGCTGTCGGGAGCATCCGCAATGGCATAGAGCACGCGGATGACCTCAAGCGGAGGTAACACACCTTGGTAGCCGTGAGCTGCTGCGGCCGCTTGGTTCTTGAGCTCTTCTGCCATGGGGTGCTGCTGCATGCGGGCGCACAGGGCGAGCATCCACCATTGAGAGGGGGTGCTGTATTTCATGTTGCGCATGCGTTTTATGCTTTGCTCCAACAGCTCCTGCGTTAATTTGTCGGCGCGTGCCAGCACATACAGATTGAGCAGGTTTGGGGCTTGCAGGTTGTTCTGCACTATCTTGGCAAGGGTATTGCCGAATCCCTCCGCCTTTTGCTGTTCAGCGGGCAGGGCTGTTTCAGCCAATTTATCGTAGGCCCAATTCAGGCGGTAGGTACTTACCCCGGGAAGCTCCAGATTTTTTTCGAGCGCCAATTGGTGTACCAAAACCACATAGGGAGAGTATTCGCTGGGGGTGTCGGCGCCATCCCAGTAGCTGTATACGCCATCGTCTATGTGTCTCTTCTCCAGTCGGGCGAAGGTGTTTTTGAGTACCTCGTCGCGGTTTTTGTCGGTGGGTAGCTCCATGCCCAACGCTTGTTCCAGCTCAGGCTTGAGAATCCACGGTAAGACGGCGGAGCTCAGCTGCTCACTGCAACCGTAGGGGTAGGTGAGCAGGTAGTCCAAGTGGTAGCGCAAGCCCGTAAACGGTGTGGTTGACATGGTGAGCTCTACCTTGGCGTCATCTCGGTAAGGGGTAATCAGCCAATCATGTACGCGGGCGGATTGCCCGTTTTCCAACGTGCGGCAAATGCGCTCCCGCAGGAAAGGTGTGGGCGGTATGACCTCGAAATCCAGTTTCACGGCATCTTTGCAGTTGGCCAATCTGCCGGTAGCCGTGGGGTCGGCGGCTTGTATACTCCACTGCAGCTCGGCTTTACCTACCTTGTCGGTCTTGATGGGGAAGGTAATGGTGACAGGTTGATTGCCTTGCAAGCTTACCGTTTTTTCGGGCTCGGGCAGGGATACACCCGTGCCGCTGAGGCTTACCTTCCATTCAACTGCGGCGCCCTCGGCGGCTTCGCTCAGTTGCTCGGGCAGCATGCTGATTGTAACCGGCATGTGCAGCAGGTCGCCCTCGGTTGCACTCAGCGGGGCCACCGGCTCCAGCATAATGGGTTTGGTGACATGGTAGGCTGCCTTGGCGGAGCCGAAACGGTCTTTATCTGCCGCCACGGCCATGAGACGGTAGCGGGTGAGGGTGTCGGGGTTGGAGTACGCTGCGCAGAAACGGCCCTCGGCATCGGTCTTGATGCTGCCCAACCACAGGGCGCAGGGGGTGAAGTTTTCGCGCAGGTATTCGGCCTCTTCGTCAGACACTTCTGCGTGCGGGCTACTACCGCCATCGCCACCGCCGATAAACACGCCTTTATTGCCCATATAGCGTCTGTCGGCGTTCTCGCCATACAGTTGCCCCAGCGCAGAATAGGTGTTGATACCCTGTGGGCGCCCATCCTCGGTGTAGAAGAAGTGCTGCGGGGTGGGCAGTTGGTAGCCCATCACCTGCAGGGTGCCCTCGTCCTCGGCGTATAAGGTGACATCGGCATTCGGCACGGGGTTGCCTGCGGCGTCTCGCACCGTGCCGCTTACATAGCATGTGTCGGTGGGTAACAAGTGCTCTTCGGGGGTATTGAGTTCAATGCTCAGCACCTTCTCGGGGGCTTCGATGTTGAGCTTGCATACACCCATTTTGACCATCGGGGTGCCGTCTTGCTTGCGGTCGGCGGCGCTTTGCACCATTGATACACCCACATAGACCACGGGGGCATCGGCTGTCTCCAGCGGTACCTGAATAACCGGGTTGTTGACGGTGACGGTACGCTTATAATGGCGCAGTACCTTGCCGCGTTCTACCGTTACCAGCACCTCGGCATCCACCGGGGTTTGTAACAGTATGTTGGCGGTTTCGCCGGGCTTGTACATGTCTTTGTCGGCCACTAAAGTCAGCTCGGAGCCGTGCCCGTAGTACCAGGGAGACTCATTTTCGCCCCATACATAGTGTTTTACGATGGAGGTGTTGGTGTGCCCCTTAGAGTCGGTGCAGCTTGCTTCTATGGTGTATATGCCGGCATGCGCCAGCGGTATTTCTACCGTGTTGGGAGTACCGTTGAAGGTAACGGGAGCCTCCCATACCACTTCTTCATCTTTGATGTTATGCACACCCGAGGCCGCAGCAGACCCGTATCGGTATGCTTTGTGAGAGGTGCGCACCACCTTGAGAGAGCCCTGCAAGGGGGCACCCTGCCAGCCCTCGCCGTCGGGGCGTACGGCTACGAGGCTGACGGGCAGTTTTTGGCCTACCTGCAGCAGCCTCTGCTCGGTCTTGATGCCGGCGTAGGCTTCGCAGGGGTCTATCACGGTTTTTTTGACGCTCTTAATCGTTTGCTCATTGCCGTTGGTAACGGTGGCAGCCGCTGTGAGAGCCAAGCGCCCGCAGGTAATCTCCGGCAGCATGAAACAGGTGTTGCCTTGGCCCTCGGCATCCAGCGCGCCGTGTTGATATTTGGTGTCAATATAGGATGAACCGGCGCTCTTATCATTCATATAATAGGCCTCAAAGTGCGCCCACGTGTTTGTAGAGAAGTCTCCGAAACGGTAATCCTGCCACTTTTCGGGGTAGAAATTATAGCGTTCGCAAAAGAGGCTCCAGTCTACCTTACCGTTTGCCACGGGGATACCGGTAAAGTTGTTGGCCCGTGTGGTGACCTCGGCCGTGCGCTCGCTCCAATTGCTTGTCAGCTCGCTCTCCACTTCAAATTCATTGCGACGGAACTCTTCGACTTGGAGGGAAAGCCCGCTTTCGCGAGAAGCTTCCAGCAGGACATTTTTTACATACCAGTCTTCTTTATCCACCTTGTAACGCTCTATGGCTGCCAAGTCGGGGCTGGTGGCGTTGTCGTCTCCCTTGTATTTTATCTTGAAGGCAACATAGTGGTGGCCTACGCTTGTGGGGGTGACATCCAGCGTGAAGCTTCCGTTCTCATCGGGGATAACCGTCTGCTGTGTTTCATTGCCGTCTTGGCGAATGGTGGCGGTGATACTCTCAATCTCGGGGGTGTGCAGTTCATTGTCAATGACCCAGCGCACCATACCCTTGATATGAGCTACCTCCCCCGGGCGGTACAGGGAGCGGTCGCTGAAGGTGTAGATGAGAGCCGTGGCCATCTCATCTGCCGGTATGCCCAAACTTGCCAGTCGCTCCGAGTCCCAAGAATCGTTGGCATCAGATTCGTTGGTGTCGGGGTTGTGTATCTCTACCACGCTGTCATGGGCCGTGCTCAGTTGCAGGAACTTGGTGCCGGCTGGGAAATCTCCCTGTGCCATGCCTTGGCTCAGCGGTGTCTCTGCCAAGGTATTGCCCTTGGCATCCAGCATGCGCAGGGTGCCTTGTGCCACTTCTTTACCGTCGGATAAGTGGTATCCCCAGGCGAAAATGCGTTTGCCGTTGAGCTTCCACAACAGCCCCAAATCCGTCACCTGCACCAGCCCTTGGTTCATTACGGGGGCAGACTTATCGTCTCGGCGTATGGATTCACCCGTAATCTCTACAAAATAGAGCCCACGTTTATCCGCGCTGCCGAATTGCTCTGCCAAGTTAATGTTAAGTTCACCGTTAGTGCCGCTGAACTCATAGCTCTTTTCCTGCTGCACCCCGGGCAGTAATTCCGAGGGCACAACACGCATCTTGTTAATGCGGTTGGTGGTGGCATTTTTCAGCTTCTCGGTTTCTTGCCACTGCATGCCGGAGTCTGTGGCACCGGTATACCAAGACTCGTAAGCATTGATGATGTTGACAACGCTGCGGGCATCGGTTCCCAGCTTGCAGAGCCGCACCTTGCCGTTGCGGATTCTTCCGTATTCACAATGAATGGTGGTGCTGCCGTTGCTCATCATCTGCCCGTTGCACACATTACTGTAGATGAAGGGCTCTGCCGGGGTTAAATAGGTCCAATCATGTGGCAGATTTTCATTGGTAGCATTATTGATGTTGAGGTAGTTGCCATCGCAATGCAAGCGCAGGGCAGGGGCATTTTCCTCACCCAAATCAGCTTTCAGCACCAGCTCTTTTGTGGCTTTTACGGTTCTGCCGTCTGCGGTTTTGTAGGTGCGTATGCCGGCAGCCGTGGCTTCTTCATCAATGCTGATGGTAATCTCTTGCCCGCGTATGGTGGTGCGCAGGGCACCGTCTTTCCATTTCAGCGATTGGGGGGTGTCATTGTGCTTGTAATCCAGCACTTCCCAGTCAAGGCTGTTGACCAGAGCGGGTAAATCTTCTGCCTCTGCCGGCAGATAGAATCTGATGTTGATGGTATGTTTGCCGAGCTCCTCGCAGATGTTGCTCATGCTGAACCCCGGCTTGATACCTTTGAGATAATACAATTTGAGGTTCTTGTAGGTATGGGCTTGGTATTGGGAGCTCGATGCTCCGGGGAGTATCAGCTCCAGCTCTTGCCCGGTACCCGGGTAGCTCGGTAGCTCACATACCCAGGTGTGCGGCAATGGTGTGGTAGGTGCCAATGCCGCCATGGCGCCGGCATCTTTGTCTTTCATATCATACCCGAACGCGTTTTCATACGCCTCCCAGTGGGCTGCGGCATCTCCCGCCGTAGCCGGGCGGAACTGAGCGGGTATCTCGGTATCGCCCAGCTGGAAATACGCCATGTGAATGCGCTTGGCCAGATGCTCGATATCGTACTCGGAATCACCCCCTAAAAAGATGATGGCCGAATCATTGTGCCCCCCGGTGTAATTCAGTTGCAAGCCGCGGGAGGTGACACGGGT
>JAFYUT010000084.1 GCA_017549485.1 Akkermansia sp. | reverse complement strand
GTAAACTTGAAAACTGCCTCGCCCGGCCTTGCTTCGCGCTGCTCGTTTGAGCCGCTCAGCCTTTCGGGCGTCACCGTGACGGTGTGCCGATGAGTATACCTGAATCTTCACCGAACGTCAAGCCAATTTTTCTAAAAATTTGCACTTTTCTTTCACATTTTTTGTAAACCCTTGAAAACACAACGCAAAAATTTTGCACTTTTCTACACAAAATTGCGCATTTTCTGAAAATAGATAGAAAATGCGCAAGAAAAGTGAAGAAAGAGAGCGTGAGTTTCGTCACAAAAAGTAGCTTTATACACGTAACGTAGATAAGAAAAGGGCAAAGTTGCCGAGAAGACAACTTTGCCCTTTGAAAACGTGTGGAGGTCTTAAATTACTTCCAACCGCCACCCAACTGCGTGTAGAGGGTGGGCACGCAAGCAGCGTATTGGTAGCGATAAGCCACGAGCTGCTTTTGAGCGGGGAAGAGGCGCAGCTGGTTATCCAGCACCTCAAAGTAGGCAGAAAGGCCCTCCTTGAAGCGCTGCTTAGCAAGTTTGACACTCTCCTCATAAGCAGCGACGGCTTCCTCTTGCTTGGCGATTACTTCGCGGAGTTTCTGACGCTCTACGAGAGTGGAAGAAATTTCAGCCAGAGCAGAGAGAACGGCTTGCTCGTAATCAGCCTTGGCAGCCATGAACGCATCCTTCTTAGCGAGCTCGTTGGCACGGAGCTGACCGGCCTGGAAGAGAGGACCTGTCAAATTAGCACCGATACCCCAACCGGACTTATGAGCATAACCGGAGGTTGTCTTGCGGAGGTCAGCCGTAGCATAACCGGCAGCACCGGTAAGGCTGATGGAGGGGAAGTAAGAGGCTATGGCCACACCAACCTCAGCATTGGCGGCACGCAAAGATTGCTCAGCGGCGCGGATGTCGGGGCGACGGGCTATGACATCTGCGGGAATACCGGCAGATACCTTACTACGGCTTACAAATTGCTGCAAGGAGCCACCGCGTGCAATGCTGCCGGGCATGCGACCGGCAAGAGAGCTGAGCGTGTTCTCCAAAGAGGCAATCTGCATTTCAAGCGCGGGGATTTCAGCCTCTGCAGCAGCCAGAGCGGCCTTGGCACTGGCTACCTGCAAGCCATCAGCAATACCGGTACCGAACTGGTCCGTGAAGAGTTTGAGAGAGTCTCGATAAGACTCAGCAGACTCACGCGTAATGCGCAATTGCTCATCCAGCATGAGCAACTGGAGATAGCCGGTAGCAACTTGGCGCAGCAAGGAAGCACGCATATTGTGAAGCTGCTCTTGAGCCTCAAGTGCCGAGGCATCGGCACTCTCTACACCGCGGCGGGTTTTGCCCCAGATATCAAGCTCCCAAGAAGCACTGGCTGCAATAGAACCGGGGTTCGTAGTAACACCGCCCGTTTGGGCAATACCGGCCCCACCCTGAGAGTTCATTCCCTTGCTGGTAGAGGCACTGTAGCCAAACCATGGGAACATGGGGGCGCGAGCTATCGTAACGTATTGGCGAGCGGCATCAACATTGTGCTGCATAGCCTCCAGCGAGCGGTTGTTATTGAAAACATCCGTCAGAAGAGCGATGAGGTTTTTATCATTGATAACGCTTTGCCACGGGGTATCTGCCATAGTACCACCACCGATGCTGTCACCGCGAAAAGCGGCGGGCACCTCCATGTTGGGTGCGGACCAGTCCGGCCCCACTTTGCAACTTGCGGCAAGTGCGGCAACACCGGCGAGTATCAGGATTGTGCTTTTGTTCATACTGTTTTATTATGTTTTTGGTTGTTTAAGATAAGAAAAATCAATCTACATCATTGGCATGCTCTACGAGGTACTTGCGAGCACCGACTTCGTCCGGGTCCTCATCAAGGGTCTTTTTCTCGAACTTGATGCGGAAGAGACGCATAATAGCCACATAGGAGCACGGAATGAGGAACACACCCACAAAGGTGGCCACGCCCATGCCCACGACCACCACAATGCCGATAGCATTGCGAGCCAGAGCACCGGAGCCGGAGGAAAGAACCAGCGGAATACAGCCGAGGATGAAGGCGAGAGATGTCATGATAATGGGGCGCAGACGCAGGCGGGCGGCAATCATGGTGGCCTCCATCAGCGATTTACCTCGCTCCATTTCCAGATTGGCGAACTCAACGATAAGAATGGCATTTTTAGCAGCCAAGCCCACCAACATGACCAGCCCCACCTGTGCATACAAGTTGAGGTTAAGCTGCATGCAATACAGGCCGAAGTAGGCACCCAACACGGCAATGGGAACGGTCATGAATACAGAGATAGGCAGGGTCCATTTCTCATACAAAGCCGCCAAAATCAGGAAAGCGAAGAAACCGGACATAAGGAAGATGGTACCCAGACCGGTACTGTTACGCACCTTGTTCTCTTGGAAGGACATGTCCTGATAATCCATACCCACCTTATTTTTGTCCATGGTCTTCTCATAGACATCCTCCATGGCATCCATAAGCTGCTGCGTAGAAACGCCGGGTTTGGGCATGATATTAATTTTAGCCGCATTGTAGCCATTGTGGTGCATCACGAACTCCGTTTCTGCGATATCGCTGATGCTTACAATGGCATCCATGGGCACTTTTTCACCCTTGTTATTGATGACAAAGAAGCCGGACATTTGGTCCAAGCTCACGCGGTCTGCACCACGGGCTTGCATATAAACTTGCCACTGCTGACCGAATGAGTTGAAGAAGTTGACAAAAGATGAGCCGTAGTATGAGGCAAGCACCCCGTAGGCATCACTGATGTTAACACCGAACTTCTGGCACTTGGCGCGGTCAAGCTTAATATATTTTTGCGGCACATCTGCCATCATCATATCACGGCAGCTCTCCACCTCTTTACGGGTAGAGGCCTCTTGATTAAACTTCTGCACCTGCTGGTACAAGAAATCCACGCCCTGCCCCTCCAAATCCGTGAGCACAAAGGTAACACCATTGGCAGTACCTACACCGGGAATTGCCGGCGGAATCAACACCATGGATATACCGTCCAACCCGGCCATTTGGCAACGCATGTTAAGGCGTTTCTGCACTTCCTCAGCGGTTTCGGCGCGCTCGCTCCAATCTTTAAGCTGAACGAAGGCAATGGCAGCACCCGGGGTTTGCACCATATTGAGGATATTGATACCCACCACGGAGGTGATATTTTTAATAGCGGGGTCGGGGTTATCGGCCGGCCCGGCAAGGGCGTCTTCCAGCTTCTTATTCTCAACCATGGCGCGTTGCAGGGATGTCTCGGGCTTCATAACGAGAGCCGCCAGCAAGAAACCTTGGTCTTCATCCGGCAAGAACGCACCGGGCACTTTGCTGCTCACCGGGCCGATAGACAGCCAGAACAACAACAGCAAGGGCATAGAAATAATCAACTTGCGAGCCAAGCCGCCGCAAATACGGGTATACACCCCGGCCGTGGTATCATAGCACTTGTTAAACACGCGGAAAAACGGTTTAACCGTGTATTGGCGAATCTTGAAGATAAGCCTGCCGAGCCAAGATGAGGGCACGCGCTCCTCTTCAGACTTAGATTTGAGCATCAATGCGCAAAGTGCCGGAGACAGAGTCAAGGCGTTGAACGCCGATATCAGCATGGAGATAGCAATGGTAATGGCAAACTGCTTGAAGAGCGTACCGGTAATGCCCTCCAGCATAAGAGCGGGCAAGAACACAGCGGCCAGCACCAAAGCAATGGCAATTACGGGACCGCTTACCTCTTGCATAGCCGCAAAGGCTGCCATGCGCGGGTTAAGCCCCTTATCAATATGGTGCTGCACGGCTTCTACCACCACAATGGCGTCGTCCACCACCAAGCCGATAGCCAGCACCATACCCAGCAGAGAAATGGTGTTAAGCGTAAAGCCCAGCAAGGGGAACACACAGAAGGTGGAGATAAGAGACACCGGCACCGCAATGAGCGGAATAATAGTAGCACGCCAGCTCTGCAAGAACAAGAATACCACCAAGGCCACCAACACAACAGCCTCAATAAAGGTTTTCTTAATCTCATCAATAGAGTAACGCACGGAGGTAGTGGTATCCAAAGATACATCACCCTCAATACCGGGAGGCAAGGGTTTGGATGCCAACAAGGCAGATACACGGTCTACCGTCTCAATGGCATTGGAGCCCGGTGCCTGGAAAATAACGATACTGGCAGAGGTTTTGCGGTTAAGGCGGCCGGTGGCAGAGTAGTTTTCCGACCCCAACTCCAAGGTGGCAATATCTTTAAGGAACACCACCTCATCACCACGCTGGCGTACGATAATGTTCTCAAACTGCTCGGGAGAGGTAAGGCGCCCTTCCGTACGAATAGTGATGGTGGTTTCTTGCCCATTGGGCACGGGATCCGCACCCACTTTACCACCGGGGTTGGTCACATTTTGCTGGCGTACAGCCCCCTGCACCTCGTTAAGAGAGATGCCGAAGTGAGCCATCTTGACGGTATCCAACCAGATGCGGATGGCATAACGCCCGGCACCATACACCGTAACCTCACCCACACCCGGCACACGCTTAATTTCATCCAGCAACTTCACCTGAGCAAAGTTGGCCAAATCCACGGCGTCATAAGTGCCGTCGGGGGAGGTGAGGGAGTACAGCATCAAGGGCAAACCCGGCTGCTGGCGGATGGTGATACCTGAGTTGAGCACCTCGGTAGGCACCTGAGACTGAGCCTGACCGTAGCGCATGTTGGTGAGCACTTGGTCAATATCCGTGTCAGAGTCCGGCTCAAAGACCACTTGCAGATTGTAAACACCGTTGTTGGATGACACGGAGGTCATGTAGTCCATGTGCTGAATACCATTCATCTGGCGCTCAATGGGGGTACCCACGGAGTCTGCCACAGCCTGAGCATCCGCACCGGGATACATGGCCGTCAGGTTAATGGTACGCGGCGTAATCTCCGGGTACTGCGCAACGGGCAGGTTCATCAGGCACACCACACCCAGTACCGTGGTCAACACGGCAATAACGGTGGCAATAACCGGATGTTTAATAAAATAAGCACTCATGCCGTTACCTTATTTTTGTGCAGCCTCAGCTGCGGGGTTAGCCGTAACAGAGGGAGTTGTTGTGACGGGGGGCGTGTAGACGTAGGGGCGGGTCTGCTGCGGGTCTACAATACCGAACCCGGCAGGTATGCCTTTCTTCTTCATCCCCATGTTGGCCGTGGCGTAAATTTGAGCCATCTGCCCACCGGACACAATCACCGGGGCATCCAGCGGGTTATCGTAACCGATGTCGGCAAGAATCGCCTCAAGCGTTGCTCGCGTCTCCCCATTGGCATTAGAACCGGGCCTGGCCGTTACCACCTGCATAGGCATTTTAACGGTGGTGCCATCACCATTGGGCATATCAAGCTCAGCCTCGGGGCCCAGCACCACATCTATACCGTAGGGTTGGTTATCCTTACCCACCACATAAATAAAGCGGTGGTTCATAGAGGAAAGGATGGCGCTCTTGGGCACAACAAAGGCGTCTTTTACTTCAGCAATTTTGGCACGCACCTGCACCGAGGCACCGGAGCGCAAGCGAAGCTCTGCGTTGGGGATTTCGCCGATGAAGCTCACCGTACCGGTGGAGGGGTTCACCTCACTATCCATCGTTTTGATTCTACCCAACACGGGTGCCACGTTACCGGCATCATCTTTGGCGGTGTATACCGTGCCGTCCTCCAAAATTACCTCAAAAGAGGTAAAGGGGGCAGCCATATCCTTACCGGCAGAAAAACTTGTTTGTTTCACGATGTCGAGCACATGCTTACCGGTTACCATGAAATCCACACGTATGGGGTTAATGGCACTCATGCGGGTGAGCGCCATGGCCCCCGGGGCCACATAATCGCCCACGCTAACGGTTGCAGCAGAGGCATAGCCATTGAACGGGGCCTTAATCACGCAGCGTTTCAAATTAATCTCGGCGTTGGTCATGGCAGCCTCAGCCTGCAAGACATTTGCCGTGGCAGCCGCCAACAGAGCAGCACTGCGCTTCTTGGCATGCTGAGCATCCAAATATGTTTTTTCAGACACAGAACCCGTGCCCACCAAAGAGGCATAGCGGTCTACATCTTGCTGGGCCTGTTCATCTGCAATTTTTGCTTGAGCCTCCGTGGCTTTTGCGGCTGCAAAATTGGCAGAAGCCATATCGTAAGCCGCTTTGTAGGTCTCATCATCTATGTGGAACAAAGGTTCACCTTTCTCACAGGGGGAGCCGTCTATGTAGTCCTGGCTCACAATGCGGCCTGCTACCTCGGGCTTGATATCAGCCTGCTCAGTACCGCGTAACTGTCCAAACCACGTGGCATATATAGGCACACTGACTTGCTGTAAGTTCATCGTGCTTACGCCTCCCAGCGGGGGCATCATTTTCATTTCCTGTTGCGGGGTCTCACCAAAAATCGGAGCAATGAAATCAGCGTAAAAACGCTCAAAGAAGCTCGGCTTCCCATCCTCCTGCTCAGCGCAGCCGGTCAACCCCGCGGTCGCCAAGCTGCCCAGTACCATCGTTGTTATGTACTTCGCTTTCATTTCTGAGTAAAAAATCATTTAATATTGCTGTAAATACGGCGTAATAATTCAACCAATCGGGTTTCATCCTCGGGGCTGATTCCCTGCATCATACGCCCTGTCAGTGCCTTGATGTGGTCTATCAGCTCATCTCGGTATCGGTTTGATAAATCTGTCAGATACACGTTTTTCACACGTTTATCATGGTTATCAAACGCCGTGCGAACAAATCCTTTTTCTTCCAATCGTTGCAACAAGCCTTTAGCCGTGGTGTGGGTCACATTCAGGTATTTCTCAATATCTCGCTGAGATACAGGGCCACCGGCGCGTGCCTCTAAATACATGACAACGCGGCTTTGCGCCGCGGTCAGCGGAACCTCTACACGCGTTTCAAACAAAGTCGATACACGATCCGCAATCAACTTCATCAAAAAAGATATGGCTTGTCTGTTATATAGTTCGCTCATTTTTTTTGCAATATGAAGCTTGCTTCATATTGATGCGAAAAGTATATCGATTTATTGGTTCAAGTCAAGAAAAAATCGCTGTTTTTCCATAGCTTTTTCCATCCGTTTTTTCGTATCTTCAATCAAGCTTTAAAACACTGTCCATGCGACGATACTCATTGAAAAACGACTTGTAATCAACCACGCCTTTCTCCATGACCTGTATCATAGCATCGCGCATCTGTACTGCTGCCGCCAAAGAGCTGTCTGCACTGCCGTATTTGAGGTCTGAAAAATATTTCACAAAGCGCTCCCCTCGGCGTGTAATACACAGGCGCCACCCCAAAAAGGTATAACTTTGCCCCTTGGCTGCTTCATAACGAGTAATATACTTTTCTTTCATACGTTCATCTGGATAACGAGGCTTATTTTATGAAGCATGCTTCATTTTGTCAAGTGTTATTTACCTGTTTAGAAGTTTTAAAAATGTTAAGTTTTTAACATTTTGCAAACAAAATATTTTTATTATACAATAAAGACAATGAACAAAAATACGCCTTATTTATCTACGAGTGACACGGAATATGACCGACACCTCAGCATGGGGTTGAGCGAGCAAGAGAAAAGCATCTTGCAACTGTTAAAACAGACCGAAAAACTGAACAACGAGCGCACGAATCTGGCCCGGTTGGCAAGAGAACTGCGCTGCAGTTACGGAGCGGTGCGCAGCAGCCTGCACAAATTGGAAGCCGACGGCCTGATACAGCGGGATGAAGAGCAACACTACAAACTGACGCGCGCAGGCAAACGGCAGTAAAGAGAAAGAACCTGCTGCGTGTTTTGACGCAGCAGGTTCAAATCAGAAACAACCAAGGAAAAAGTTTTGGCGTGGAGAGGCTTAGGCCTTAGCAGCGCGAGCCTTCTTGATCATGGAAGCGACAGTCTCGGAGGGCTGAGCGCCATTGCTGATCCACTTTTCAACCTTCTCCAGGTCAAGGGTGTAATTCTCACCCTCAGCCATGGGGTTGTAGGTACCCACCTGTTCAATGAAGTCGCCATCACGGCGAGCGCGGCTGTCAACGACAACAATCTTGTAATAAGGACGGTCCTTGGACCCCTGACGGTTGAGACGAATTGCTACCATATTGTAAAATGATTAGATTTGGTTGTTTCCACCTCGGCGGCTCGCATCACGTTTCCGGCGGGCCCGGCGACAAGGCGGTGCAGGAAATTACCACATCATGATATCAAAGTCAAGCTTAAAGGGAGATTTTTTTTATTTTTATTCGCCGATACAGATTTTTCTGACCGTTTTGAGCCTTTACAAGAGCAAAAAGAGTATGATAAAATGGCGGGCATGAATAAGAGTCTCATATTACTTACCACCACGCTGCTACTCACTGCGTGCGCGGCACAACCGGCCCCGCACACGCGCCGGCACACCCCTCAGCCCACCGCATCTGCCCCCGATTTCAGTAATATAGACCTCAACTCTCTGGGACTACGCATTTGGAAAAACGAATGCGCCGGCAGTATACCGGGGCTAGTCAGTTGGAATGCGGGGGAAGATTTTCCCTCTCTGGGCATAGGCCATTTCATATGGTACCCGGCAGGATACACCGGCCCGTTTGATGAAAGTTTCCCCAAGTTTATCAACTACGCGCAAAGACGAGGCGTACAGGTACCAAGCTATATGACCGGCCCGGCCCCTTGGCCTAACAAAAGTGTTTTTCTTGCCGACCGCAGCGGCAGGGCCGATGCCATGCGCCAATGGCTCGCGGCGCATGTTCAACTGCAAACTGAGTTCATCATTCTGCGCTCCCGCGCCGCCCTGCCCCGCATGATGCAAGCCAGCCGCACCCCCGCGGCCGTGCAGGCTCGGTACAATGCACTGGCAGCCACAACTCAAGGCTTGTATTGCTTGGTAGACTATGTCAACTTCAAGGGAGAGGGGCTCAAGCCCACAGAGCGATACAACGGCCAAGGCTGGGGCTTATTGCAAGTGTTGGAGGAAATGCAAGGTACCCCGCAAGGGCGCGCCGCCACAGCAGAATTCTCCCGAGCCGCATCAGTTGTCATGCGGCGCCGCGTGGCCAATTCACCGGCCGCCCGCAACGAGAAAAAATGGCTGCCGGGGTGGCTTAACCGCTGCGCAACATACAAATAAAAGCGAGCGAATCTCCGGCAAAACTTTGAATACGAAAAAAAGAGCATGGCGAAAACCATCGCCATGCTCTTTTTGTACGGGAGAAATGCACTTACTTACCGGGAGCCAGCAGCTTAAGCTCAGCCACCGATGAACCGGTGCCATCAAGCGCCGCTGTGGAGAAGAAGCGGACATAGCGAGCCTTTTGCGGCTCAAAAGAAATATGTTGTTCCACCGGGTTGGCACGCAAATTACCGAATTCACCCTCAGAAACAGGCTTCCAATTTTTGCCGTCTATACTGATTTCAAAACGATAACGCGAGGTCATACCCTGAGTTTCGCCATCTTGGCGGGGCAAATAGGTAAAACCGCAGAGCGTTCGTGTTTTCTTCATATCTACACGAATATGGGCCGGTGTTTTACCATGCTGCCACATCGTATCAGGCTTACCATCGAAAGCCAAACGCGCCTTATCAGCCGAGAACCCACCGAACTCCCAGTTCTTACTGCTGAGTACGCGGGTACCATCATCCGTTACCACTGCTGCAGATTCTTCCGCAGAAGGCATCAGCAGCAAAGAGAACTCAGAAATACACGGGCAAGCCTTGGCACGCGTAATGGTGAGACGCACTTTATCCGTAGTAACAGGCGCAGGCAACCAGCGCATCACTTGGTGGCCGATAGTATGACCCTTACCGCCGCGCAAGCCGTCGAAACCGGTTTCCGACTCACCGGGATTACCGGGCTGCACTATCGTTTGCCACGCACCATCCACATAAGCCTCTACTTGGAAAGCCTCCACACGCTGGCCAAGGCGAATTTGCTCACGCAGGCGCACCACGTCAAACGTAACGGGTTTCTCCAATTGCAGCACGGCCGTTGGGTTGGTGGTACCATCATTGGGGCACCAGTAGCTCTCTATATCACCATCGGTCAGCTGAGAGCCATCATACTTATTACCACGGGATTCAGAGGTTTCCACCTGGGCATGGAGGGCATAATCTTGAGCCAACAACTTGCGGCGCATCTTGCCGAATGCCTCCAGAGATGCGACATCTGCCGGATCCAACCGCCCGTCTCTATCAGGAGCAAGGTTAAGAATCAGGTTAGCACC
>JAFYUT010000083.1 GCA_017549485.1 Akkermansia sp. | reverse complement strand
TCAAAAGAATCCAATCTAAGGCCTGCGGTATCTTCGATGTAGAGTATTTGTTTCTAAAATTGCGTCAAATATACTATCTCAAGCTTCAAAAATGGACTAAAATGCCTATGTCCTACTACCAGCAAATCTGAAACAGACCCCAATGCGTCATGTATGGCAAATTACAGCTTGCAAAGCGGCATCTTACATGGTAGTATATCAGTAATTCCATAGCACACACCGAGCATTCCCCCCATTACACCCCGACTATGAAAACGACACTTTACGGCAAATTGGCAGCAGCTTTAGCATTACCTTTAGCCTTAGCCCATGCCACGGAAAATATCCCCATGCACGTGACCGACGTTGCGGTATTCAAAAACGGCTACAGCCAAATCAGTTTGTCCGGACAAATCAACGGCACAAGCACCCAACTGCGTTTGCAGAATATGCCGGTGCCCATATTGGGTAGTTTTTGGTGGCAAGCACCGCAAGGCGTCAGCGTGCGAGAGGTACGCAGCGAAACCACCTTGCAGCCGGTACCAAACAAGGGTTTCCGCACGGTAGATTTTCTCTTGGCCAATGCAGGCGCACAAGCAGACATTGTGCTGAGCAACGGTTGCAAACTTACCGGTACCATCTGCCCCCCGCAAGCAACCACGTCAACATCATCTTTCCTCCCCGGTGCGCAGGAATATGCTCCCGACATGGCAGCGATGCCCCGAAATGCCACACCGAGCACCATGGACATACCGCCCATGGTACAGTTACGCACGGCAACCGGCATCGCAACACTGAAAGAGCAGAGTATTTTGTATGCAGAGGTATTGAGCGATACGCCCCAATACCCCACCACGAACAAAGCGGTGCCCTCTCTGGTATTTGAGCTGAACGCCCCCGCCGAGGGCAAAACGCTTCAAGTGAGCAGCCTGAGCCGCGGTCTGAACTGGGTACCGAGCTACCGCATTGATTTAGGGCCCGACGGCAAAGCTCTCTTTCAAGGCAAAGCCACGGTGATGAATGAGCTGGCAGACCTCAACCATGTCAACTTGGAGCTGGTGATGGGTTACCCCGCTTTGGGCAAATACCTGCAGCCTTCCCCCGTAGCATTGTTACACTCGTTAAATACGTTCCTGAACCTTATTTCCGCAGGCCCGAATACAGCTGCAGCTCATATCTCCGCCAACATCACAAGCAATAATAATAACGGCTACTATGATGATGAGAACGAACAAACGGGAGCAAGCGATTTAACCCAAGCAGAGGACCTCTTCTTCTACTCCATCCCGGATTTCAGCTGCGCTGCCGGGCAGACCATTACGCGTGAAATCTTCAAGGGCGAGGTAAATTACAGCCATGTTTACACGTGGAATGTGCCTAATCAGTCCGATATTGAAACATGGCAGCGCAATCAACGGTACCATGATAGTTCCTCCGCTGCCCCCAATGAAGTATGGCACTGTGTGCGCCTGAACAACACCCTGAAATCCCCGTGGACCACCGGTGTGGTGGATTGCTACGCCGAGGGCCGACTCGTTGGCCGCACCGTTGTCAACTTCACGCCCGAGGGCGCCACAAGCATGGTAAAACTCAACAAAACCATGCAGACACCCGTTCAATTTTCGGAATCCGTGGTACAACAAGATGAGGAGACCATGACCTTAGAGGGCAAGTTGAGCCTCACCAACCGCTCCGACCAAGAAATGCAGGTATACATCACTAAAGAGGTAAGAGGCACCCCGCTGAGCGCAAGCGATGACGCCACCACCACATGCTCCCCCGGCTACGGCGACAACCCCAATGGGCAATTCCTTTGGGTCGTCACGGTGCAGCCCGGCCAAATGAAGACCGTCTCGTACCGATACAATTATATCAGATAATCCCCCGCCTACCTCACCTCGGTATCATGGTAACAATAGGGTTTCTTTTCATCATACTGATTACTCTTGCTCTGATATATGGGGTGATATGCCTGTTCAAATCCACCGGCAAGCTCCGCTTTATCGGGGGATTCTTGGCAGGCATCGGTGTGCTTGGTGCCGTATTATTCGGACTGCTGCCGGGTTTCCTCCCCGACGCGGCCGATGCCGAGGCCCGCAACAATTATATTCAACGGATGGATTCCGAGCTGAATTTAAAAGAAGTATTGGCTAAACAAGGCGTTACCTACTACGGTACTACCGGTCATGTCAACAGCTATTATGCTCACGTAGAAATCCACACCGACCGCCCTTTCAACCTGACACCGGCAATGGATGCATGGTTTCAGGCCCACCGCTTACGCCTGCTGTTGATTGTGGACCCGGTGCCGTACTCCTCTGAGAAGAAAGGCTCCCCCGAGCAGTACAATCATACTGAATACTATTGGTAAAGACGAAAAGCGCACACATGCACCACGAGGGAGATTGCGCACTCCACACAACCACCCTCGTGCCGTAACGGCTCACCACCGCTGCCATACGGCAATACCGCATGGCACCGCTGTTTCACCTCCTGCAATTGCGGATTTCCTGAGTCAATTTCATGGCACAAAAATCCGGGCCGCACATGGAGCAAAAATGCGCCTTCTTGGCATTGGCATGCGGCAGGGTAAGGTCGTGGTATGAGCGAGCCTTGTGAGGATCCAGGGAGAGGTTGAACTGATCCTCCCAGCGGAACTCAAAGCGAGCTTTGGCCAGGGCATTATCGCGCAGCTGGGCCCCGGGATGTCCCTTGGCCAAATCTGCCGCATGTGCCGCCAATTTGTAAGTTACTACACCCTCACGCACATCCTCTTTATCGGGCAGGCCCAAATGCTCTTTGCGGGTTACATAGCAGAGCATGGCACACCCGCGCTGGGCAATAATGGCACCGCCCAAGGCACCGGTGATATGGTCATAGCCGGGAGCTATATCGGTAGCCAGCGGGCCCAGGGTATAGAACGGCGCCTCATAGCACCACTCCAACTGCTTTCTCATGTTTTCGGGTACAAGGTGCAGCGGCACATGCCCCGGCCCCTCGTTCATGACCTGCACGCCTTTATCCCAAGCGCGTCGGGTGAGCTCGCCCTGCACCTCAAGCTCGGCCAACTGGGCAAAGTCATTGGCATCGGCAATAGAGCCGGGACGCAATCCATCACCTATGGAGATGGCTACATCATACGTTGCCAAAATATCGCAAATTTCATCCCAATGGGTGTACAGGAAATTCTCTTGCTTATGCAGCATCATCCACTTGGCAATGATAGACCCACCGCGAGACACAATACCCGTGGCACGGTTCGCCGTGTGGTACACAAAACGCTCTAAAAGCGCCGCATGCACCGTCACATAATCCACCCCCTGCCGCGCCTGCTCTATAAGCGTATCACGGAAAATAGGCCAGCTCAGGTGCTCTACACGGCCGCTGCATTTCTCCAAACTCTGGTACATGGGCACCGTGCCGATGGGTACCGGGCTGTTGCGCAAAATCCACTCACGCGTTTTGTGAATATCCTTACCGGTTGATAAATCCATGACGGTATCAGCCCCCCAATGAATCGCCCAGCGCAGCTTTTCCACCTCCTCTTCAATACCTGAGGTTATGGCAGAGTTACCGATATTAGCGTTAATTTTGCAAAGGAAGTTGCGGCCTATAATCATGGGCTCAGCCTCGGGGTGGTTGATATTGGCGGGTATAAGTGCGCGCCCGGCGGCTATCTCATCTCTCACAAACTCAGGCGTAAAAAAGGCGGGCATATTGCCCCCGCGCTGCTCTGCCGGGTGCTGGTAATGCAGTTGAGAGCGCCGCTTCAAGCTCTTGGGTGAAAAACCGGGAAGCGCCTCCAACTCACTGGGGCGTGGCATACCCGTGCCCAGTTCATCCAGCATCACTTGGGCTGATTCCGGGCGTGATTTTGCACTGGGGAATCTATCATAAATGGCTTTGAACGCAGCCTCTCGCCCCAAGTTTTCGCGGATAGCCACATATTCCATCTCAGGCGTAATCATGCCACGGCGGGCATACTCTCGCTGCGTGGGAGCCTGCTTCAAATCCTTAGCCACCAACACACCATCTGCCTCTCTGTTGACATCGCCACGTGCCGTAATCCACTCCTCTCTCAAGCGTGGCAACCCTTGCTCGGCCTGCCCATGAAAACGCTCATCCCCCCAGGCTCCGGAGCAATCATAAATCTTTATCGGCTCATTGGGTTCTGTTGTCCCATCCGGGAACACAGAGTCACCCAGCGTTACCTCTCGCATAGACACCCTGATATCCGGGTACAACGTACCCGGCACATAAACACGGCGTGAACCGGGGTACTTGAGTTCATCGGTCTTCATGCCCCCATTTTACCACCGAAAACCGTTTTTTCAAGTACACTCTCAAAATAAATATCAAATATTCTCCCCGTCACGACCGTTACCGGCCCGCATCCTCAAACCGCCGGTATTGCCCGTCCTCATCGTATTCATCAAATAACAAACAATCCGCGTGGTGCGCCCCGAGCGCCGTCACATCTTTGCTGATATCACGTATTTCCATCGTCAAATCCGTAACTTCCTCAAAAAACTCCGAGTCATCTGACTGATAGCGATAATTAGCCTCCCAATACGCCATCACACGGTGAGATAAAACAAGTATACGTTCTATTCTTTTTTCCAACCAACAATCTCGGGCATACTTGTCTTGCAATTCGTAAAACTCCTTTTCCGACGGCGAAAGCGTTCTCTCAGTCCTTGGCGCAATAAGGTCCTCAATGGCACTGTGCATCTTGGCCGGTATGGGGCGAGACTTCACCGCAAGCCACCCTTCAACAGTACGGTGGCTCACATGCAATAATTCTGCCAAGCGTTTTCTTGTGCACCCAGAATGAACCATCCAAGCCTGTAACTTTCGCTTCAGCATACGCCCGATATTTAAATACTTTTTACGTAACGAGTCAAGTTTTATATGCAACTTTCACGCACTTTTCGCTCTACAATGTAGAGTAATCCGCATTTTTTCGCATACCAACAATAACCCCGCCCCTGATTCAACACCCCCATAGGGGCATCCTCACTCAACATAGGCTTCGTATTGAGCATCAAGGTACGGCATACTCTGTTAACTAACAACTTGCACCACCTCCGCGATTCTGCTAACATAACATCATCACCAACACACTTTTTCACGCTATGAATCTGAAACCTTTTCTACCGCTGCTCTTGAGTGCATTCTGTGCAATAAGTGCGGCTGCGCAGGATGAGACTCGTTATAATACAGCAGCTGAGCGATGTCTGCAAGCTGAACTGAACGCACCTCTTGAAGACGATGCCTTTCTCCAAAGTCTGCGCGACTCGTGGCTGGAGGATATCCGCATCTCCCGCGAGCCGGCGGGGCAGAATCACGACATAGAAGAGCTCTCCGCCTCAGAAACGGAAGCCGTCCTCCTTACCGTATTGCATTATGTCGAGGCCGCTCGCGATTCCTACGAGGCGCAACTGGATTTTGCCCGCCATTCCCTGTCTATCGTCCGGCAAGAAGCACCGGAACTCTATGACACCACGCTGAATCGCTATCGCTGCGCCCTGCAACATCTCTATACACGGGATTTGCAGATACTTCGCGGGGCATCGCCTCTGGTAGCGGACCCGCCTTCCGGCCATGTCGTCGAGACAGATGATTTTATCGGGGCTATCAGTCATAGAGCCGGCATATCCGTATGGGGAGGCGCTGCTTATCGAGAATTTTCATGTAATGCCGGCGATATCGCTCAGCAACAATTGGAACTCAAGCGCAAATATATTACCGACCTAATCAGTCGAAATAGTGATGACTTCTATCTCGCTCCTGAACTGCTGAGCAATCATTATCCCAAACACAAGCGCCCGGAAAACCATGATGCCACCGCCCTGGATAAGTTTATGGCCGCAGAGGAGGCATGGGAAAATTATTCCCGAAAAGCAGCCCATTTACTTCACCCCGGCGGCTTGGGAGAAGGGCAAAGCTCCGGCATCTGTGAGATGTTCCTGCGATTGGATCTCATGAAAAACCACGAGAAATACTACGCGCTTCTGCTTATGGGCTTCGCGAAATAAAGGGAATACCCTGTTTTTACCGTAACCTCAACAAATCCCCCATTTCCCACGCTATGAATCCGAAACCTTTTGTATATTCCGTGCTTGTGGCAGCATGCGCTCTGAGCGGTGCTGCGGAGCCACGTTCCAACCAGCCCCGGCAAATCGAAGAGCCCCCGATGAGCTACAAGGGCGCACCTTATCTTCTCTGGCTGCTGGTTTACCGAAATGATACCGTTCTTCTTTGCGAAACGGTGGAGGAAACCGTCATGCCGGTTCAGCACATTTACGAACAGCACAACATCAAGGTGCGCGTGCTCGAAACCATAAAGGGAACACCTTTACCGGATGAACACCTAATATATGCTGTTGTTTATGAAGTCGGCAGGGGCAATCAGACAAAGGCTCCCGGCGCCTACCCGGCGAGCGGGAAAATACTGATTGGCTTCAACCGCGCAGAGCTCAGAACAGATTCCGCGACCGGGCTGAGATTTACCGGGGATTTGACATTTTCACGCCTCAATCCTACAGCCCTGCGCCACCTCCCCATGGTGAAGAAGGATTATCCCGAGCTTTTTGAATAAAGCCGCACAAAACACCACGCAGGCTGCGCTAACCTCTCATCCTCGGCAAGACGGTTTGGTGTATCGGTAACAAAAATGCAGGAAACGCGCAACAAAATGCCCGCGGCGGGTGTCTCTATGGTAGAAACTCAAAAACACGAATGATACGCAAAACCTTTATCTCTTTCCTTTTGCTTACACTGGTGGCCATTGGAGCATCGGTGGGGCTCCTGCAATTACACCATAATGCGTGGATAGCGCAGGGAGAATCACCTGACCCTTGGGATTGGACGTATGTCTTGATGGAGGGTCTTATACCTTTTGCCGTGGCTCAATATGTAGCTGTAGCGGGAGCTTTTGCTCTGGCCTGGGTGCTGTGGTCCAGCAAATGGCGACTGATCCGTAACATCCTCATCATGTGGGGAATCACATGGTTGCCTGTTGCCATCATCTCCACGGGAGATGTCACGGCCTCCTCCGGCGGCCCCTTTAACTTCCCTATGTCCATGTTTGCAGCCCCTCTTTTCGCTTTCTTCTGTTTGGTAGAGCTTGGAGCTGCTTTGCTCTTCCGCGCCTTTCAACCCTCGCAATGCAAGGTAAATCCCTTGACTGCGCAAATAAAAAATCAGAACGAGAGCTCGCCGAAACACGGTTGAGAAAAAAATCCCCACTTTCGGCAATTTTTTGTTGCGGATTAGCTATCGGGCGGTATTATCGTTAGGTAGAAAGGTTCGGCACAGATGCACAAATTGCTTTTATCCCTCTTGAGCGCGGTGATTTTCTTATGTAGCGAATCACAAGCCAAGGTGCACAGACACACACACAGAGCCCCGCAAGACCGCGAGCAGGCACGGCTGGAGCAGGAGACCATGCAGGCATGCCGCCCCACGGGCGGTGAGGTTTGCATAATGAAGAGACTCATTAACACGGGCAAAGTAGAGCTGGAAACGCGGCACGCTTCCCGCACGCTGTCCGCAGAAGAGGTGCAGCGCGTGGCCGATATCTTGCAACAGGTGCGCCCCAACCCTCATTATGTGCGCCATACCGGCGGGCACAAACGGGTAGGCAGACACACGCGATACTCTGCTCCCCTGCTCTTTCTGACCCTGAATGGCGAACAGAAGAAAGTGGATATTTACGCTATAACCGCTACCGGAGAGGAGCGCAAACGCTGGCAGCTGGAGGCCCGGCTGCTGGATGAGCTACATGCCATCATCAACCGCAATAGCCCTGCAACCCCCGATAAATAATGTTTATGTCCCCCTTGCTCAAAAACCTGTTACTGACAGCAACGGCTTTTTTGGCCTCATGCACCTATAAATTCCACACACTGAACACGGCAGACGTACTGTTGCACCGCGACAAACAGGTGGTGGTGAGTGTGCAGGAGGAGGCCACCGTTAAATATCGCTACAAGGGCATCAATTATTATCCCATTAAACTGGCTTATGCGGTGGATAAAGGCGACGGTATTGTTCGCCTTGCCTGCAGCCCTCTGACATGTTTTCCGGATACCGCATCCCGTTACGATATCCGGCAAGACAGCATCCGTACTTACCTGTATAAAAGAAAGCCGGGGAGCCGCATCTATGGGTTAGATGCGGAACCTCTCATTCCGGAGCAGGATTTCCCCTTTGCCAAAGCAGAGAAAATCCCCATTGGTAAGGCCTGGGGTGACTCAGAGTGGGCACAACGCTTCAGCGTGGGTGCCTATTTACCCCGCTGCAAAACGTATGAGCCGGTTCACGGGGAGGTTGCAGGCATGCCCATAACGCAGCCCGAGGAAAAACCTGCCGTCTGGCGGCGTGCCTTGGCAGCACCGTTGGAGGTGGTGGATGTCGCCGGCACGGTAGTGTTGATTGGCGTGGATATTGCTTGGGGGCTTGCGCGTTTACCGGTGTACGCGGTGCGGGACATGGTGAGCGGTGATTAAGCCGCTCGACTCCTCATGCCGCATTGGATATACGCCACCCCCATTACCCAGCGCCCATACCTCAAATTTCCGGTAAGAGTAATTTAAAATTTCGGTCAAGTCGTACAACTAACTCCTTATCTTCCGTGGGGGAATAGAGCTTAATCGATATTGTTCCATTCGGCTCTTGCAGAACCTCCTCCACAAACAAAGTGAAGTATTTTGACTGCGGATACAATTCATACACCTGAGGTATGAGGTCCGTTAGCTGTATTTTTCCATCGGCTGTTGTTACAAGGTATAACTCATTGCTCTTATCACCACTCTCTATCAGACTGACGAAATCAAACTTGTGTAATATCGGAGCTTGTCTGTATGTACCCATGTATAACTCATGAGCTCCGTCAGATAAGTAGTACTTTTTATAATCCGTAGTATGGTAATATGTCGTATCTATCTTATCGTCAGACACAATGAACATTTCGCTTCTACAAGAACACCCCAAAAGCAGAATAAAGAGTAAACAAGAATTTTTTAACATACGGCAACTCCTGAAAAAATGTATTCGAAAGATATAGCATAGCCATTCAATGATGTCAAGTGAGACATTCTCACCGTAGAAAACGAAAACATCAGGGGCGTATCAGAAAGAGGAAAACACGCAATAGCCTTTACCTATGAGTACTTATTTTTCTTGAAAACGTATGGATTACATATATAATGATTGTATGAACAAGGTTGTAAATGTTCAGTTGCATGACCTTTGCTCAAGGGTGAAGCAGTGGCTTGTGTGCGCCGTAGCTTTCATGACTATCCTCGGAGCGGGCGCGAAGGCGGATAATCCTAACCCGGATTGGGTTCTTGTATTCCAAGATGATTTTTCCGCCTCTTCATTTGCCGGCAAAAAATTAAAATGGGGGCACAAATGGAATAAAATTGAATACATGGAGCGCTCTGCTCCCGATTGGCGCAAACACCAATCACGAGAAAACGCGCTCGTTGTACCGGGTAAAGAAAAGAAAACAAGCTTTGTACGCTTGAAAGGTGTATACGGAAAATTCAAAAACCAGAGCTGCCAAACCGGTAATCAGGAGAGCTTTGCCTGCGGGGGTATCTTTACAGACAAAACCTTTTCATTCAGATACGGCTATGTTGAGGTGCGCGCCCGCTTCGATTGTGCCAAAGGCGTATGGCCCGCCATTTGGATGTTACCCAAGAGCGGCGGATGGCCCAATGGGGGTGAAATCGACATCATGGAGCACCTGAACCACCAAAAACAGGTATGGCAAACTATCCATTTACTGCGCAACTCCGGCAGTGGTGATGCCTCCACCACTGTTAAACCGCAGCCCGCCATCAATGATGTTACCTCTTGGCACACCTATGGGGTAGAATGGGCTCCCGGGCGCATCACTTTTTATGTAGACGGCAAAAAAACCGGCTCCTTTACTCGGGAGGGCTTCACCCATTGGCCCTTTGATAAAGAGGTGGAGTTCTACTTGCTCATTGACCAACAAATTGGTGGTAATTGGCCCGGGCAAGCCGACCCCGCTCAACTGAAAGCCAAAAGTGTCAACTTTGACATCGATTACGTGCGTGTATATTCCACCCCGCAATACAAATTCTCCCCCAATAAGAAGCAAAAAACAAAGCATACACCCTCTAAAGCCAAAGTTAAGCGCTCAGCCACACAATAGCCCCATAAAAAAATGGAGCCCCCCCCTGCCCCTGCACGCCGCAAGTAGTATGTAGCATAAAAATCCCTGAGCTCAGGCCGAATCTGTGAATTGACTTGATAAAAGCACCTATGCGAGTATAATTTACGGCGAACAAACATTTACCCCGCTATGAATCTCAGCCTATTAAAAAACTTCGTCCAAAAGGTATTTCGTGCCGGGGGTATGGTGTGTTGCGCAGTGAGTACACTCTTTTATTGCTCTTGCACCTCCGGCTCTTTTTATGTTTTGAACACCGGGCAATACATGCTGGAACACAACGTTGATAGACAATTCTACATCACATCGGAAAGCCGGCCTCCCCGAGAATCCCGCAAAGTTCCCGTTGTCCCCATATACAAGGTGGATGGAAAATACTATGTTGCGGCAGAGCGAGTGAGCGTGCGCGAAAATGTAGGTATAGGCGGCTTTATTGGGGAGGGAGCCCGAACACCCTTCTGCTTCTATCACCGCCATGAGGATGAAAAAGCATACTATGAAGTGGAGATGACCACCCATGCCGGGGAGTTTTTCTTCTCCCTGCCATCGGGCGAGACTCAAACGCTCTCCCCGGCATTTGCAACACTGCCGGCAAATGCTTCCGCAGTCATGGCATATTATGACAGCACTAGCCCCTCGTATCCTTCTGTATCCTCCGTGTGGGATGATAGCGAGCATCTCCTCTATACTTGCGAAAAGAGTGGAGAAACCCAACTGAGGTTGACCGATGCCACGGAAAGCCTATCATGGCGCGCCCTGTATGGGTTGCCCACTGCAGCAATTCTGTGTGTGGCGGTAGATACCCCCTTTAACATCATCAATTTTACCGGATTCTGCATCCGCCGCATTTTCGACTGATGCATCCGGTCCGGGAACACACCACTCCATTCCCGCCACCTTGAACCGAGCGTAGAAAATTAATATAATGCCCTGAGCAGAATTGAGACTCAACCATGTACAAAAACACATATTCTATCCTTTTCTTGCTGTTTGCAGCCCTGTGTGCCATGGGGCTGAGCTCTTGTACCATCATCTCAACCGGTTTCCGGTTAGATGAAATAGGCAAGTTGGAGCCGAAAGAACATCCGGACGGCGAACTGAGGCAAGTGTACCAAGGCTCGGACTATGTGTACGTGCAAATCCCCGTAGTATTTATTCAGAATAAAGAGCCCATTATCCGGCATCTGAATATCATAGAAATGTGGTCTAACGTGGTTCCTTACAGGTATCCCAACAATAAGAATCCTGACATAAGCGCACCCGAAAATTACTTTTTGCAAATCCCTGCGTCCTATGTAAAACAAGGCAATGTCGTTTCTGCACCGGCAGCCAGAGAAAAGCATGATTCACATATACGGCTACTTTCTGCAAAAGAAGTTGATTTAACTACTTGCGTAAGACTTCCGGATGCAAAGGTATCCTGCCCGTATGAATTATTGACCAAGCAACGCACATGGGGGAACCGGTTACGCCGCCCCCTGGCTTGGTGCTGTATGGTGGCAGATATACCGCTTTCCATCATTGCCACGCCTATCGGTTGGATGGTCGATATTGTATCCTATCCTTGTTCCGATTGATTGAACGTCTCAGATAAACCGGAGCCCTCCTCAAACAACATACCTGCCATGAGCGTCTATTTATTAGAAAATCTGCACTTTCTGCAATTTTTTGTTGCGGATTCGGTGCCGGGAAGTATTATTGTGAGTAAGAAAAAATAGATAATGGTGCAGAATAACCGGGAAAAATTGACAAGCGTAGAGCAACTTGCGCTCTTTGTGGAGCAGAAATGCAACATGGGGCATGCAGTCTGGGCGGGGGTGTATTTTCTCGCCTCTCTTGTGCTGTTGCCCGCTGTGCTGATTCTATCTGCCGGTACCGGGTTGGCAATACTGTCATACCTGACCGTGGGACTTTATGGGGCAGATGGGTATACCGCCACGACAACTCTGGCCATCAATGTGTTCTGCACGGTGAT
>JAFYUT010000082.1 GCA_017549485.1 Akkermansia sp. | reverse complement strand
TAGAACTTAAGGGCGCGGCCACCGGGCGTGGTCTCGGGGTTGCCGAACATAACGCCGATTTTTTCACGAATCTGGTTAGTGAAGATGCAGATGGTGCGGGCCTTGGCAATCAGGGAGGTCAGCTTACGCAGGGCGGCGCTCATCAAGCGGGCTTGAGCACCCACGGTGCTGTCACCAATATCGCCCTCAAGCTCTTGCTTGGTAACAAGGGCTGCTACGGAGTCTACCACAATGACATCAATGGCGTTAGAGCGCACCAAAGCCTCGCAGATTTGCAGGGCCTCTTCACCGCTGTTGGGCTGGGAGACCAACAGGTCATCCAAATTCACACCCAACTTGGCTGCATAGGCGGGGTCCAATGCGTGCTCCACATCAATGAAGGCGGCCAAACCACCGGCGCGTTGTGCCTGGGCAATCACCGTAAGTGTCAGCGTGGTCTTACCGGAGGATTCGGGGCCGAATACCTCCACAATACGGCCGCGCGGGAAACCACCGGCACCCAATGCACGGTCAATCAGCAGGTTGCCCGTGGGGATTACCTCTACCTCCATCGTCTTTTTATCGCCGAGGCGCATAATGGCGTTTTCGCCGAAGTCTTTCTGTATCTGGAGCATGGCTGCATCCAACGCACGCTGGCGCTGGGCCATTATCTTCTCCTGTTCGGGGGAAATCTCTTTACTCATATCATTGCCAGCTTACCTGTTAGCTCTTTGCCTTGCAAGCTCAAAATCTGCCAGCAAACGAATTTTATGAACACCGCTCCACAGGTGCCGCCGGCTGCTTGCTTTCCATATTGTTTTCTACCCGCTCGGTATGCCATTACAGCTTTATACTACGCACCCTGCACCATAAATTCACCATTATCTAATTGTTCTATCGCATAATTTATTACAATATTTCAACTTTTTTAGTGACTTAGCATTGACAATGCCATAAAATTCGTGTATTCTGCCTCGGCCGACGGCGGGGACACAATATACCGCTTGGCATAACATCCAATAAAATAAAGAATTATGAAAAAAATCGCATTTTTCGCCGCTGCTGCTCTTTGCAGCCCGCTGACCATCGCTCAGGACGCCCCCGTAGAAACAACGGAGGCCGTTGCCGCCTGCACCCCCGCCGAGGCTGAGGCCATGGTAGACGAGGTACTCGCCGCTCTTACCGAGGTTGTAGAGGTTCTGGAGTCCGTACAGGACACCGCTACCGCTGATGCCGCCGTTGCTAAGCTTGAGGCTGTAAAGGTACGCATGGAGGCTGCTCAGGTGAAGATGGAGGCTCTGGGTGAGCCCGATGAGGCTACTCAGGAGCAATTGGCCGCAAAGCTTCTGCCTGCATTGTTCAGCCTTGCCCCTCGCATGGAAGCTGCCGGTGCACGCATCATGGAGAACGACTGCTACGGCAGCGAGGCTTTCAAAGCTGCCATGGAGGAACTGTAAAGCTCCCGTTTCATTAACTTTCCATTTAAAAGCGTGGTGGTTACAACACCACGCTTTTTTTGATGCGTATCATGAAGATAGGGACACTCCTCGGCTGTGCAGGGCTTATGCTCGGCTCATGGGCCACGGCTGAAACATACTGGGCTACCGGCGTATCACAAGAGAGCGGATGGTACGATTTCAATAAAGCCCGCAACGGAGCCCAGAGTGAGCTATGCTGGGCCATTTGTGCCTCTAACCTCATAGCTTGGTGGCAAAATGCGCGCGAAGAGCAAGATTTGCCGCCCAACATCCCCATGGGTGATGAGGTGTGGGAGGTTGTTAAGAATTCTTTTACCAATGAGGGCAGTGACCCTGACCAAGGGCTGCGCTGGTGGTTCTCCGGTAAGTATGAGCCGATGACCCCGGCCACGGGAGAGGCATGCGCCGCGGTAACAACCGATACAACCGGTGGCTATTATCAAGATTACCGGGGAGACGGCGAGCGTTTTATATGGAACCTGCTGTACCGCATGCGCGGCTCGCAAGTAAATAACCTTACCGTCAGCCAAGCATTGTACGACGGTTTCCGGCGTGGTGATGCTTTTTGGGTGGGTGTGGAATATTACCGCCACGACGGCAACCAGTACACGCACTCGCTGTCGGTATGGGGGGTGGATGCAGAGCTGAAAGAAGACGGCACGCCCCGCATCACAGCGATTTACATGACGGATTCTGACGACCGCTGCCGTTATTTACACCGAATCCCACTCAAAGAAGAAAACGGGATGCTGAAATTTGATTGCACAGATCACCCCTTGTATGGCCCCATAGGTGATATCACTATCACCAATTACACGGGCATGAAACACCGAGAGGAAGCTGCCGACTGAGTTTTTTGAAACAGCAAGCCCCCACCCGCGCCCATGCAGGTGGGGGCTTTTACCCATGCCGGTATTCAGCATGCGGGCTTATTTGAGCCCGGCAAAGAAGTTTTTGAGAGAGGCAAAATCAGACTCAGAGGGTTGGTCTGCACGGCTGATGGCTTCTTTTTGCGCCTTGGTAATGGCGGCAATACCTTGGGAGGCCAGTGCAAGCATTTGCGCCATCTCCTCGGCGGTAAACACGGCCTCTTCACCACTGCCCTGCACCTCTACATACTGCCCACCCTCCGTCATGACAATGTTCATGTCTACCTCGGCATCGCGGTCTTCTACATAGCACAAATCCAGCAACGGCGTGCCGCGGAGCTTACCGACGGAAACGGCAGAAACCAGCTGACGCATGGGATTGGCGGGTATGAGCCCCTTGGCCATGATACGGTTGAGGGCTATGTTCAATGCCACGGCGGCTCCGGTGATTGAAGCGGTGCGCGTGCCGCCGTCGGCCTGCAATACATCGCAATCCACCCACACGGTGCGGGCACCCAAAGCCTCCAAATCCATCACGGCACGCAGTGAACGGCCGATGAGGCGCTGAATCTCCACAGAGCGGCCGTCTTGCTTACCGGCAGCGCTGTCGCGCTTCTTGCGGTCAAGCGTAGAGTAAGGCAACATGGCGTACTCTGCCGTGAGCCAACCACCGGGCACACCCTGCATCTTCATCCAGCGCGGTACTTCTTCTTCAATCGTAACAGCACAAATTACACGCGTGTTACCGAAACAAGCAAGAACCGACGCCGTGGCATGCGGTGCCACGTCCAACACAAATTCAAGCGGGCGCATCTCATTGAGGGCGCGATTGTTCAAACGTTCCATACCCACACTCTACCACACTCCACCCCCTGCTGGCAATCACCATTTTTGCTTACCCGCGGCTTCTCCTGTCATTACAGTAAAAAAACGGCGGGTGTCACGGGTGATACTACCCACCCACCACCGGCCGGCCGCAATAAGTAAGAAAAATCTGCCTGTTCATGAGACGATGCAGTAATTTTGAATATTCGGCATCCTAAAATCTGCCATAATCATTGACAAATGAGAGCCAAGGTACTACAATACCCCGCCCGCCGATGGGCAGATACCGTTATGTATAATACAGATTTCAAAAACCGACTGGTTACAGACCTTGCCGCCCTTCAAGAGGCCGGCCTGTACAAGCAAGAGCGCTACATTGCCACCCCTCAGTTCTCTGAGGTAGGCCTTAAAGATGGCAGCAGCGTCATTAACATGTGCGCCAACAACTACTTGGGCCTTGCCAACCACCCCGAGCTTGAGAAAGCCGCCAAAGAGGCTATTGACCGCTGGGGCTTCGGTATGGCTTCCGTTCGCTTCATTTGCGGTACACAGACACTGCACCGCGAGCTTGAGGAGCGCCTGAGCAACTTCTTGGGCACGCAAGACACCATCCTCTTCGGTTCTTGCTTTGATGCCAACGGTGGTCTGTTTGAGGCCCTGCTCAGCAAGGAGGACGCCATCGTGTCCGACTCCCTCAACCACGCCTCTATCATTGACGGTGTGCGCCTGTGCAAAGCCGCCCGCTACCGCTATGCCAACAACGACATGGCAGACCTGGAGGCCAAGCTGCAAGAGGCCAAGGCCAACGGCGCCCGCACCATCCTCATCTCTACCGACGGTGTGTTCTCCATGGACGGTATCGTAGCCAGCCTCGACAAGATTCACGAGCTTGCTGAGAAGTACGGTGCTATCGTTCACTTCGACGAATCCCACGCCACCGGCGTTTTGGGTGCCCGCGGTCGTGGTACGCACGAGCATTGCGGCCTCTTCGGCAAGGTAGATATCACCACCGGTACCTTTGGTAAGGCTCTGGGCGGTGCCTCCGGTGGCTATGTATCCGGTCCCAAGGAGGTAATTGACATGCTGCGCCAGAAGTCTCGCCCCTATCTGTTCTCCAACAGCGTAATGCCCGCCATTGCCGCCACCACCATCAAGGTGATTGACATGCTTGAGGCCTCTACCGAGCTGACCGAGCGCGTACAGCACAACGCTGCCTACTTCCGCAAGGGTATGGAGCAGTGCGGGTTCACGCTTGCCGGTGCCGGCCACGCCATTGTGCCCGTCATGCTGGGCGATGCCGCGCTTTCCCAGCGCTTCAGCAACCGCTTGCTTGAGCTCGGTGTATACGCCATGGGCTTCTTCTACCCCGTGGTACCCAAGGAGCAGGCCCGCATCCGCACCCAGCTCTCTGCCGCTCATACCGAGGAGCAGCTGGACCGCGCCATTGCCGCCTTTGCCCAGGCCGGTCGCGAGCTCGGCGTTATCAAGTAACAGCCCTGCCCCATCTCTTTATCACCACCGCTGCGCCTCCCCGCAGCGGTGGATTTTTTTAATACATGCCGAACACTGTGAGTTCTCATGCCCCGCTATCATGCAAACGGTGCAGCCACGCGCAGTTTTGTAAAACCCCTTTCAGGCGGACACGCCCTACAAAAATCATTGCCGCAAGGAGGCCTCCAATCTGTGTCAAATGCAGCAAAATGCGCTTGCAAATCACCGGCAATTGCGTACAATGAGTGCAGCAAAACTCATTTGCCATGTACACGAGTTTATTTGATATTTTCTCTATCGGTATAGGGCCGTCAAGCTCACACACCATGGGGCCTATGCGTGCCGCAGCCGCCTTTGTGACAGATTTGAAAAAACGCGGTGCATTGAGCCGTGTTAACAGCGTGCAAGTAAGCCTGTATGGCTCTTTGGCTCTCACGGGTGAGGGGCACGGCACCCCGGGGGCCGTGGTGTACGGCCTGCTGGGGTTGGATGCCGAAACGCTGGACCTGAACACGGACCACATCGGCAAAGTACAGGCAGAGGGACGCCTGCTGCTGGGTGGTGAACACAGCATAGGCTTTTGCATAGAGCAAGACATAGCCTTGGAGTACGATATCACCCTGCCCGAGCACGCCAACGGCATGCGCCTGCGCGCATGGGATACCGAGCGCGAGCTGCTGCATGAGGAGTACTTCTTCTCCATTGGCGGCGGTGCCATACGCCGCCGTGCCGAGATGGGCGATACCCCGCCCGCCGCCCTCAACGTGCCTTACAATTTTGAATCTTGCGACCAGCTGATGGCGATATGCCATGAGGAAGAAAAAAGCATTGCCCAGATTGTCATGGCCAATGAGAGCGCCCTGCGGTTCCGCGAGCTGGTACGCAAACGCATGCACACCATCTGCAATATCATGAACGCCGCCATAAACCGCGGCGTCAATACCCCCGGTGTGCTGCCCGGCACCCTCAAACTCACCCGCCGCGCCCCCATCATCTACAAGCGCTTGGAGCAGCTCTTTCACAGCAACGAGACGGATGCCCTCACCATCATAGACTGGATAAATCTGTGGGCCTTTGCCGTGTCTGAGGAAAATGCCGCCGGTGGCCGCGTGGTCACAGCCCCCACCATGGGCAGTGCCGGCATTATGCCCGCCGTGTTGCGATACTACGAGCGCTACGGCGCCAAATCCTCCCCCTACTCCATAGACCAAGGGCGAGAAATCTTCCTGCTGACAGCCTCGGCCATTTGCAGCCTGTACCGCGCCAATGCCTCTATCTCCGGCGCAGAGGTAGGCTGCCAAGGCGAGGTAGGCGTGGCCTGCTCTATGGCCGCCGGTGGATTAGCTGCGGCCATGGGTGGCACCCTCAAACAAATTGAAAACGCGGCAGAGATTGCCATGGAGCACAACTTGGGCCTCACCTGCGACCCCATTTGCGGCCTGGTACAAGTACCCTGCATTGAGCGCAACGCCATCGGTGCCGTAAAGGCGGTGAACGCCACCCGCCTGGCCCTGCGCGGTGATGGCTCTCACTACGTAAGCTTAGACAGCGTGATTGCCACCATGGACGAAACCGGCCGCAACCTGCACGCCGGCTACCGTGAAACCGCCCTTGCCGGCCTGGCCAAGAATGCCTTGACGTGCTGATGTTGAACATAATAAGTTGAAAGCCACACCGCATGAAAATACGGAGCCTACATGTGCTGCTTCACGCTTTCAACTTTTTATGGCTCATCTCGCCCCTAACAGCGGGGGCCCCAGCACCGGCAGTGGCACATGCTAGCCCTGATGCCGCCGTGCAGCTCTCCCCGCTGGCACAGCAGCTGGCCCGCTGTGGGGAAGACGCCGCAGGTATGCGCGCCCGCCTGCAGCTCATCCTGGAGCACATCTGCCAAGACCCCGCCGCCTACCATGTGGATGCCCTCACCGTGCCTAACTTGGACCTCATCCCCATCAGCGTAGAAAAAGGCGATGGCCGCCACCTGGGCGGCGCCCAATGGGCCGCCAACAACAGCATTGTCAAATACCGCATGAGCTTCTTTACCGCCGCCCTGCCCCCGGCAGAGGGGCAAAACGGCCGCCTGGAGCGAGAAATGATACTGAATGACACCTTGGCACACGAGCTGGCGCACTGCTTCTTCTACTCCCGCTACCCCAAACTGGCCAAAGTGACAGAGGGAGAGCCCCTCACCATTTGCGAGGGCCACGCCATCCACGCCGCCCGCACCTTTATACAGCGGCACTACTTCGGCACCACCCCCATGCCCCTCTCGTATTACGAGCGCACCTTCCTCAGCCCCCGCTACACCCGCCTCTACCGCGCCTTCCGCACCCGCTATACCGACAAAGACGGCCGCATCCTGCGCCCCTTTATAGACGCCGCAGAGCTCCGCCACGCCCCCACCGGCTACACCCTCCGCAACCGCGTGCAGGAGTGAGGGAGAGATGAATACTCACGCGGGGCACGCCCCTTGGGGTGAAATTTCCGCCCGTTGGGCGTCAATGAAATCTCGCATGCACTCAGTGAAACCTCTCAATTTGTTCGGTGAAATCTCACGGCAATGCCGCTCGGTGAAGAGGTTAGGCACGCAAAGCGCGCGGAATTCAAAACCCGCAATAGCGGGTAACAAAGGTGGTGGCTCTAGAGTAGCCGGGACGGGCCGCCACTTATTGTAACTCTCTACCCTTCCTCTGCAAATCTTTCATACAGAGCAGGTAATCCTGCTCCACATTGCTGAGGGTACGGGCTTTGTATTTTTTGAACTCATCCGTTGCTTTTTGCATGGCCTGCTCGTGGCTGATGCTGCCGGCATCCAGCAGCAACTGCTCCCCGCTCATCGTCAACATACGGTCAAGGTGAGCTGCCCAGTCCTGCATGGTCATCGGCTGCTCTCGCTCTGCCTGGCGTTCCGCAAAGTCCAGATACCCGGAAACAATCTGCCCCATGGCACGCAATTCCTTTTCGTTCAAGTAATTCTTCGCCACCTTGGCCTCTACCAGCGTCGGCTGGCTCCCTGCAAAACTCATCAGCCCCATGAACTCCTTTTCCGCATCCGCACGGTGATAAATCACCTCTGCCGCCGTTTCTCCATGCACGGCGTAGTGAATCTTGTTCTGCACCTTCTTGAAGAACTCCATGGAAATCTCAGCCTTGGGGTCATAATCAATGCTCGTGGCGTAAATCTCCAGCACCTGCCGATAAAACACCTTTTCTGAAGCGCGGATATCCCGGATACGCGCCAGCAGCTCCTTGAAATAGCCACCGCCCCCCAGCTCCTTCAAGCGGGTATCATCCATGGCAAAGCCCTTCCGCATATACTCCTTGATAATACCTGAAGCCCACAAGCGGAATTGTACACCGCGCTGCGATTTTACACGATACCCCACCGATATAACCATGTCCAGATTGTAGAAGTTCAACGGCTTAGTAGAAAATTCGGAATTTCCGAATTTTCTCATGGTTGATGCTTCTACCAACTCTCCATCAGAGTATATATGTTTGATATGCTCGTTGATAGTTGACTTCGCCTTTTGGAACAGCTCCGCCATCTGCTCCTGCGTCAGCCAGACAGTATCCTCGTCAAAGGTTACATTTACCTTCGTCAGACCATCCGTGGTCCGGTATATTAAGATGGGAAAATTGTTGTGTTTCATATCTTTTTTATTAAACTCTCAATTACCTGTTTGTCATAACTCTTTGGAAAGTGACTATTTCCATTTCGGAAACAATCGGGAGAGGATTCTACCTGCCATGACATTGCATATCTACGCTTTATTAGCATGACAACTTTGCGATTTATTGAAAGATGAAATTACAGGCCTGACTGAATAGTTCAATGTTCAATTATATACATTATGGTTCGGCAGCATACATCACTCCCGCCTCCTCATCAGGATTTCTGAAAGAAACCGGAACCACTATAGGAGCATGCAATTTATTAACTATTTGAATGACTGCATGATACCGTGAGCCAAACAATTCAACAAGGTCATAATTATTAAAGGGCTCCGTATTAACAAAATCAGTCGTTGCCATGTCACCATTAACCCGCACATAATTAATTATAGTGCGAATATATTCCTGCTGCATGGAGTTGAATGTGTTATCATTCAAATACTCACTGAATTTATCATTAACAGCTTCTTGATTTAAGCCTATAAGACTACGAACAAAAGCAGCAAGGTTCTTATGGTCACTGATTTTAGCATAATCATCCTTACTCCCCAGTTCATGCCATAATATACGCTCAAGCTCCAACAAATCTTCCTCATTGATGGGTTCCAGGTTATGAATCTTACCGATGACCTTGCTATTAATATTTTCTCTTAAATAATCAATAACCTTCTCATGGTACGAACGAATATCGATAATAGTCCCCCCAACATCCGGTCCGTTGGTTATACCATCCGCAATATCAATAACGTACTTACCACGCCCTTCACCTTGTAAAAACTGCATCAAATCACGCAGACTCAAGCGTAAACGCTCTATCTCAGGTACAGTAGGAGCATTCCAAAAGTTGCTATCTACCAACAACTTCAAATCAGTTGCCTTTGCGAAGACCTGTGGGATGGAAGCTTTTTCATTAAGCAAATAATATGCGACCTCTCGAATTTTCTTCACATCCCTACCGGCCTCATTTACGTTACCGTTGCTTATAAGCGATAACGCTATGTACAGCATGCGACAATCAAATGCTAAGGACAAGTGATTACCCTGCACTCCGGAATCTAACAATGGTACAATATGAGCCGAGAGTTCTTGCAATGCGGTAGTCGTAAGTGCTGTCCACTGTTCAAAATCATAGAACTTGTCTACATACTGCATTTTATCTCTCACCTGTATACGAGCACTATGCGCTTTAATCACTCCCACCTGATGATGCAAGGTCTTCTTTAACTCTTCATAGTAATTTTTATACCATGCGTCTTCTTGATACTGAATAGACTGCAAGCTATACAATATATCTGCTTGTATAGTAAAAAGCCTTTGAGACAAGCTGAGGGGTTGCCCCTTAGAGGGTTTACCTTCCGGTAAATTTTCAAAATACTCAAAATTGGCACAATAATCAAAAATACAGAATCCGCTCTTATGACGACCGGGACCATAGATATTCTCGCAAAGGCGAGTACCACGCCCAATCATCTGCACAAACTTTATTTTTGAGCGTACCTTTTTAAAGAACACTAAATTCAATACAGCAGGAATATCAATACCGGTATCCAACATATCAACCGATACAGCTATACGAAACTCAGAGTTTGTCTCAAACTGCTCAATTAAATTATCCGCCTCTTTAATATAATTATCAACTAATTGGCAAGTATTGGCAGGATAATCAGGGTATAGTTCATGAAAACAATCCACAATCAGCTGGGCATGCTTATGATTATAAGCAAAAATAATACTTTTACCCAAAGTTTCCCCATTGTTCACACGCAAACCATTAGACATCAACTCTTCAATCACACGTTTGCATGTATCCTTATTAAACAGGAAGCGGAAAAGTTCATTCCCCGGTATATTAAAATCCGGGTCGGGTATTTTGCGTTCTGCAAAATAGTCATCCAATTGTTCCCTTTCCTCAGGTGACAATTTACTTGGGTCAATCCCCTGAGAAATTAATAATGAAGTGCGATTGATAACATTATAACCAACAAGATAATGTTCTTCAATGGCTTCCTCCAACGAATAATCAGAGTCCGGAACCCCGGATTCACAAGCAAACAAACTATAGGTGTTAGCGTCTACCTCATTCTTAGGCGTTGCAGTCAATCCTACAAGAAGACTATCAAAATATTTGAAGATAGAGCCATAGCGATTAAAAATACTGCGGTGTGCCTCATCAATGATAATGAGATCAAAACGCCCTGATTTAAAGCGTTTATCCTCTGCATCTATATAATTTATCATTGTCTGGTAAGTTGAGAACATCATGCGAGCATTATAGTCAATCTTCTCTTTGCCGGAAAGCTCACAAACACTCATATGCGGCAGCAATTTTGCATAATTCTGCTTAGCCTGAGTTACCAAACTTGTTCTATCTGCAAGAAACAATACGTTTTTTACCCAATTATTACGAGTCAGAATATCAACAAGAGAAATCGATACACGTGTTTTACCCGTACCTGTGGCCATCACCAGCAAGCCTCTGCGCTGCATTTTATTAAGTTTTTCACACAGCTTGGTAATAGCGATTTTCTGATACGGACGATTCGTAATAGCATCATTTATCTGTATGTCTGTTATATTCTTTCGCCCACGCTTTTGTATCAACAGCTCAAGTTCCTCCAATGTATGGAATGCCAATACTTGTCTGTCCGGATACAGCCCATCTATTACTTTGGTAGTATATCCATTGGTATAGTACAGCACTGGCTTATAGCCATAGCGTTTTGCCATACAATCTCCATACAAATCTACCTGGTGACGCCCCTTTTCCGGTGATTCTGATGTTTTCTTAACCTCTACGATAGCCAAAGGTCTACCATCTCTACCATAAAGAACATAATCGCAATAGCCCTTGCCACTGGGCTTGTTTGGCATGCCCTCCACCTCTATCTCAATCCCCGCTTTACCCGGCAGAACCACATTGTCAGTTTCTAATACTTCCCATCCTGCCTCTTTAAGGTACAAATCTATATAGAGCTTTCGGGTATTTGCCTCGCTCATATAGGGCAGCTTTTTATACGGTGCATCTGCATACAACGCCCTATGCGCAAGCAGCTCCGCCACTTCTGCTATGTTTTTGGCGGCCAGCTCTGCCTCTGTTTTGCGAATTTTTACATTATGCTCCGCATTCATTCCCAGAATACGTACATAATGCATGGCCTGTATCACATCAGCATCATTAACATAATCAATTACAGAAGCGTTATCTATCAATTCCAGCAGTGTCGCTTTCTTGGGCCGCTTAACGCCCAAATGTTGATAGATACCATCTACCAATTCTTTCAACAGCTCACGACTCAATTTTGCCATATCACCATTGGAAGATGCGGCACTTATACTTGAGAGTTTAATCTGAACTTGTTCCCTGTTCATTGGTGCGAAAAGTTTTATTGCAAAAATTGGCGCAGCTTCTCGGGCATTTCCTAACCTCGCCAAATCGTCCATACCTTACTCTTCTTACTATGTTTTTAGGTTCAGGTCAATCAAAATATTTCTGCATTAAACTATCAAAAAGTTTCTGTGCTTCGTCCAGAGATTGCTGAATGACAAAGCGTAATTTGTCGATGCGGGAGACGAAGGTGGCGAAAGTGGCTTGTAGAGTAATAGGAGGTGTTATGATTGAGACATTTTCTATTTGTTGTTTGGTTAAAGCTTGGCGTGTACCGCCTCCACCTTCTGCAACATTCCATAAATACGTCTGATAATTATCAGACGTTAATAAACGCTCTAAAAATAAAGGGTTAAGCATATCATTGCAACGTATTATGCAAACGTGCTGATTTACTCTTGCTGGAAGAATATCATCAGGCACAATGCAACATCTAGCAACAGATGCTCCAGTTATGTTAAGTAGGACATCTCCCGACTGAATAGTTACATTGCTCAATTGGTTTGCTTGTTCGTTATCGATATGAGCAAGCTCCTTAGTTTTGAAAATGTTATTGTGCACATTCAGAGACCGAATAAGCGAAATCCCGGAATCCTTATACGAACTATCTCCACCTTTGGGCGTTGCTCCAGAACCAACCTTGGTTGTTAATTCTTTTACTGGTTTTGTAATCCATTTCTTTTCGTTAAGAATGGGGTCTCCAAACAACTCGACAAATCGGCATTTGACGAGCTCGTC
>JAFYUT010000081.1 GCA_017549485.1 Akkermansia sp. | reverse complement strand
GTGCGGCCTCCTGAGCAAAAGCAGGAATCGCAGCAGCGAGCAGGATGAGGATGGATTTCTTCATAATCTTAATTGTGTTTTTTGTTGAAGTGTTTCGGTTTATTGGAACCTTACAAGCAGGAGAACGGAACAGGCACACAAAATTCTACATTAAAAATACTAAAAAAATATCAACTTTTTATAAAATGTTGATTTTTCAATATTTTAATTTAGTATTTTTTCTACAAAATAAATTTACGTCCCTGTTATCATGGCAGAAAGTGTTGTATTTAACGCTTGCCAGAGAGGCCTTGAGAGCGTATGATAGGCGCAGATATGAATACATACAGGATTGCAGTTTTGGCAGGTGACGGCATAGGCCCCGAGGTTATGGAGCAAGCGCTGCGCGTGCTGGATGCGGTGGAAACACGCTATGGCTTCAAAACCGAGCGCACTGCATGCTATGTGGGCGGCGCAGCTATTGACCACTGCGGCAAAGCCCTACCGGCCGAAACCCTGGCAGCCTGTGAGGCCGCGGATGCTATCTTGTTCGGCTCGGTAGGTGGCCCCAAGTGGGATACCCTGCCCCCCGATGAGCGCCCCGAGCGCGGTGCCCTGTTACCCCTGCGCAAGCACTTCAAGCTGTATGCCAACCTGCGCCCGGGCATTTGCCTGCCGGAGTTGGTGGATGCTTCCCCCATTAAAAACAGCCTGATTCCTAACGGTTTTGATATCTTATGCGTGCGCGAGCTTACGGGCGGCATGTACTTCGGTGAGCCCAAGTTCCATGGCGAAAAAGACGGCGAGGTTGTGGCGTTGGATACTCTCTTTTATAAGAAGAGTGAGGTGGAGCGCATAGCCCATGTGGCCTTTGAGGCCGCGCGCGGGCGTAACAAGAAGCTTTGCAGTGTGGATAAGGCTAACGTGCTGGCATCGTCCGTCATGTGGCGAGAGGTAATGAACGCCATTGCCCCGCAATACCCGGATGTAGAGCTCACCCACATGTATGTGGATAACGCAGCCATGCAGCTGGTGCGCAATCCCAATCAGTTTGATGTAATGGTAACGGAGAACACCTTCGGCGATATCCTGACGGATGAAATGGCTATTGTGTGTGGCTCCCTCGGTATGCTGCCCAGTGCCTCCCTGTGCAAGAACGGTGAGAGCACCTTCGGCCTGTATGAGCCCTCCGGCGGCTCCGCCCCCGACATTGCAGGCCAAGGCATTGCCAACCCCATTGCTCAGATACTCTCCATGGCTATGATGCTGCGATACTCTTGCCATGAAACCGCTGCGGCCGATGCCGTGGAGACTGCCGTGCGCCGAGTGATTGCCGCCGGCTACCGCACCGGCGACTTACGCAGCAACACCCCCGGCGAAATTCCCGTAGGCACCGCCGGCATGGGAGATGCCATCCTTGCCGCCTTGGCCGAGTAAAACTTTACCCACCACCCCGCCGTGCTGCCGATTTGCCCCCATTGCAACTCCCCGATTCATACCGGTGCTGAAGACCAGTGCCCGGTATGCGGGTACAGTTTGCACCGGGCAGATGCCATCTTCGGAGCCAATGAGGTGGAGTTTACACGCGTGGTAGACGCAGCAGGTGCCCTCACCCACAGTGAGCGTATGGAGCTGATACGCGCACTGGCCGATTTGGAGCGCAAACTGCAACCCATTGCTTTGGGCGTGTATATTACCGACCATGGGCAATTATCCGACTTCCGGCACCATGCACACTGGATTCTGAACCACGCACGCATCCACCACCCTTCATTCGGCAAGAGAGAGCAGCAAAAAGCGGTGGAGGAAGCCGCCATTGTTGAGATACGCCCGCAGGATCGCCGCCGCGAGCCGGAGCATGAGCCCAACCTGTGGCAGCGTATCATGGGGTGGCTCGGCGACCATATTCACCCCTGCCCGCCCCCCGTGCAACAGGAGTGGATGCTGATACTCGTGCTGGATGTTCAGCTGGAAATTGCCTGTTTTTCATGGGGATACAAGCTTGACCCCTACGTCAACCCGGATACCATCAATACCTGTATTGTCAAGACCAAGCTCCTCTTCCGTGAGCGCGCCATGGTATCTGCCCTCAAGCAGGTAATGGAACGCGCCGTGCGCCACATTGCCATAGACTCTCACCGTGCCAATAAAAGCCTTAAAAATGCTGTGTCCGCAGGTAAAACACGTGCCCTGCGTACCCTAACGACTGCAGCGGGTATTTCTCTGCTCACGGCGGGCCCTACCGTCCATGCCGAGCAAGAGTTCCAAAATGATGACGTGGCTGAGATTGTTATGCCTGCCCCTGAGCCCGCCCCGCAGGCAGAGCCCCAACCCGCCCCTCAACCAGCGCCGCAACCTACGGCACCGGCTGCCACTTTCGGGCGTGGTGCCGCAGCCTCATACACCGATGCCCCCGCTTGGGCACCGCAAGACTATGAGCAGTTGATGCAGCGTAAAATCAACGCCGGCTATAACATGCTCATCCCCGGTGGACAAGAAATTACACCCGCCCCGCTCCCCAAATCAGCCGACTCACAAGGCGCCTTTGAGGAGAGCGATACCGAGGTGCGCGGGCGCTATACAGAGGAATACAAGCCGCGCCCCGGCCGCAGTGTACCCGACCTGAATGACCCCCAAAAAATCTTTACCGATGTAGAGCGCCAAGATGCAGCCTACATGCTCCGCCAGCTGAATGCGCACTGCCCGTTCCGCATCTATGTGAGCATTTTCAAAGCCGGACAAGGCGTGCCGCAGGAACTCACGGCCCCCACCCTCATTCACTCCATCACCCGTGTGGATGAATACGCCGTGCTGATTCAATACGGAGTGGGAGAATCCCCCACGGTGGACCTGGGGTACAAATCCATAGAGCTTACCGATGAGCAGCGCCGCAATTTCCTGATTGAGGTGCAGGAGAAGATTCAGACCGCCGGTGGCGGGGTGGAAGGCTTGCTGGCCGCCATGAGCTGCGTGAAGCAGCAAATCATGCCCCTGACCGATGATTTCATCCCCCTTACGGCCGGCACCGGCTACAAATTGGCACAAGCTACCCTGCCGGAGGGCAACAACGATGAGAAAGATAAGGAAAAAGAGCTCTCTATCCCGGAGCAAATTGCCCTGCATCTGGAGAATCCCCTTTACCTCACCCTCACCATCGCGTTCTCTGCCTTTGTTGTGATTCTCAGTCTGGGCATATTGGGCTTTATCTACATACGCCGCAAAGGCAAACTGTACGACACCCCCTCTGACTACCGACTCGCCTCTCGCTACGGCGCAAGCGTTTCCCGCCACGTGCGCTATCTAGAGGGCCAAGAAGCCGCCAAAGCCAAGACCATTTTCTGATACGGATTCCTGACGGCTCGGAATTTTCCCGACTCATCCCCCCACGGATAAGGAAACGCGAAAGGGTTCACCCTCTCGCTGATTGAAAATACCGATTTATATACTAAAAAACAGCAAGCCGCTTATTTCCCCACCGCGTTAACACCTTTGGAGTACAAGAACAGAACGTCGGCTCAGCTTACCACCTGCCACTCATAAAGATATAAACGCAACCGGAGGGCGCATGCATGACCGCCCTACACCCTTGGCGAGAATCAACGCCGCGCATACCGGTGCGGACACGGTAGAGCTCCAAATCTTCCGCCGCGTATTGGGGGTATTGTTTGCGGAATGCGGTGATACAATAGTACCACTCGGAGGCTTGCACATCATCATGAGCTGCGAAAGAGCCGGCATATAACCAGCCGCTCATCTGCAACAAGGCACTTTGCTGCGCACGCATGAGCACCTCTTGCTCGGCCTCCGAAAGGGGCTGGAGCTGCGCCCCGGTGCCAAGCTCCCATTTACCGGCGGCTTGCCACGTGTGTTCTTGCAAAAAGCCGTAATCAAAGTCGGATTGCGCCAGCTGCAACCCGCGGAAACAATGGCAGCGCTCCGGGCGCACGGAGGAGTATACCTCGCAACAGACGACGACGGCCACTATCAACAACAACGCCCATTTGAGGGAAACTCGCCAGGGTAAACTCATATCAATGCTCCTTTTCCGACAAGCGCTGTTTCATGGCCTGCCAATCCGTATTGCGCAGCAGCTCCACGAGGTTGCCGTACCAGAACTCATGGTGGCCGTAGGTGTCATCGCGGAACTCTTTTTCTGCGGCATCCACGCTCCAGCCCTGATAAATAATGCGGTAAGCCGCCACCACAATGCCGGTGCGGTCTGAGCCGTGCCAGCAGTGCACCAAGGCAGGTTTGGGGGCATCTTGCAGCAGGCGCAGGCAGTTCTCTACATCTGCCGCAGTAACTTGGCCGGCAGCCACGGGGTAAGCCATGAGGTGCAAATCCGTATGGCGAGCTTTGCGGGTGTCTTTGTGGTACTCACGCAGGTTGAGCACGCTGCGCACGCCCATTTGCTCCAACGCGGTGAAGCCCTCAGGCTCCGGTTGTCCACTGCGGTACAGCTCGGCACTGACGCGGTGCAGATTCTCAACCCCCTTAAGCGTTACAACCTGAGCGCGCTCCGGCTGCGCCACGGCGGGCACCGACGGGGAGTCCGAACAGGCAGTCAGCACCGATAATACTATCGGTGCTGCTGCGCTCAAAATGATACGGTGGGTAAATACCATAATTTTATTGAATACCAAGTGCTTCGTTGGCGAGCATCTGGCAACCGCGCAGGTCCATCTTACCCGTGGGCAGGGCGGGGATGGTTTCTACGGGGATGATTTCACGCGGGCACCACAGGCGCGGCAGGCCCTGCTCTACCAAGTGGGCACGGATTTCATCCAGAGCCTGCGTCAGCTGGGACTGGTGCACGCAGGAGAGCAGCACCAAGGCCTCGCCCTTCTGGGCATCGGGCACGCCTACCACGGCAACGGCACGGCCGGCAAAGCCCTCGGGGTGCGGTACAAAGTC
>JAFYUT010000008.1 GCA_017549485.1 Akkermansia sp. | reverse complement strand
GGGGGCGGGGTGTTTAAGTTATACGGAGAGCCCTAATGAGTTGGGGGTGAAGATGCCGTATTCTTACAGTTGGGATGCCGTGGTAAAGTATCCCTTGGCCGCACTGATGTTTGTGGGAATAGATGTGCCCTGTACCGTGGTGAGCAATGTGGCGGTAGGGGCTTTTATTATCACAACATGGCCATTTGTGGGGAGTCAGGTGAAGGAGGAAAATAGTTCTGTGCCGCTTCCGTCTATTGATAGTGAATAAATAATAACGATGTATAACAATGAAAAGATTTTATAATGCTTTATCCGGCATGAGGTGGTTGTTGGTGTCGGCTTCTCTGTTGTTGAGTTCTTGCTTATGCTCGCCGAGTATGGCCATAAGAGAAACGTACCAATTTAATGCAAGTGTTAAGAAAGAAGATGCCTTTGCTTTTTATCGTTTGGGGGAGCAATATTATATGGCTTGTGATGTAACATATGAGCTGGAACGTGACGCCCTGACGTGTGGCTCTTGGGCGTATGCTTGTGATGTGCAACTCCCCATCAGCGTGAAACGAGCCCCTGTACATAAGCGATATTATTTTTTGCTGCTACCGGATGCAGCTCAGAAGTTGCTGGGGGTGACCCCGCCTAAGCCGGATAGATTTGTGCGTGATTACATACCGGCAGATGATTGGGATGCTGCGGCGGCAGAGCAGGTTTTCTCCCCTATCAAAAAGGCAGAGATAGAGATGCATACGGGGGTGATGCATACTCCTACGCGTTGTAGGTATTGCTCTGACCCGCCTCAGTTCACCCTGCATGCACCCATATACCGCCCATGGGATTATTGGGTGAAAATGCCTCTGAGCTTGGCAGTGTTTGTGGCTGTGGATATTCCTTGCACCTTAGCTGTCAATGCAGCGCTGCTGACGGGGGAGTTGGTGAGTTATCCTTTTGTGGCGCCGTTTCAGCAGGCTGTTGAACCCACGGAAGTGAAACAGGTTGCAGAAAAAGAGTGAGATAGGCTAATGTATAAGGCTTATAGACTTATTGCGTTAATTCTGCTATATTCGCGCTGTGCTGACCAATGTTACAGAAAAGACGGGGAGCTCTTGTCTGAATAGAGCCTTTTTGCCGGATGTGCTGCGTATCATATTGTGCTTGGGGGTGATTTATCGCTTTGTTGAGGGAAATGGCTTTTTTTGGGATGCTGTGCTGATGGTGGGGGTAGATTTGCCTTGCTCCTTGGTGGGTACAGCCGGCAGATTTATCGGGGAGACGCTGACTTGGCCCCTCGTCGTGACTACTCAACAATACATGGTGCCGATAGAAAGAAATACAAATGAATAAATGGTTTGCCATACTGAAATGCATGCTGCCGGTAGCGGCGGTGTTGGTGTCCTCTTGTACCTGTTCTACATCATCGGCACTGAAGGATACATGTGATTTTTATCCGGTTGAACAAAAAGACGCCCGGTATGATGTGTACCGCATGGAGGGACAGTATTATTTGCTGTGTGAGGTGTCTCATGAATGTGAACACGAAAAATTGAGATACGCCTCCGTACTCATTTCAAAGGGGGTGATAGAGGAATTTTACTTGCCGATAAAAGTCAAGCGTACACCGGTGCCGAGGCGTTATTATGTACGCCTCAGCCCGGAGGCTGCGCAGGGGTTGTTGGGGGTAAAGGTGAAGCCGGTGCCCGACGATACGCCGTATTGCATACCGGAGGAAGATTGGGATGCCGCAGCGGCCGAGAAGATTGCTGCCAAGGTGAAGTTGTCTCAGGTCAGTGTTCTTAATGGGGATGAACCGTGTCATTATTATGAAGATGATGGAGACTGTTATTTGTTTGTCTCTCAACATAAACCGTGGGATTATTGGGTGAAAATGCCCTTGTGTGGGGTGTTACTGGTGGGGGTGGATGTGCCTTGTTCCGTGGTGGGTAGTTTAGTGTTGATTGTAGGGGATGTGATAGATGGTTGATTTTTGAGTGAACAGTGATTCGCGGGGTTGACAGGCCCCGCGCACTGCGCTACAATGCAAAGCGTGCATTACGATTCCGTCATTCAACTGAAAAACGCTACCGCCGAGGGGGAAACTCAAGGCGATGTTTTTGTGCAACTTACGCAAAAGCTTACGCGAACCACCAAAACCGGTACGCCATATTTGGAGCTTGCTTTGGCCGATGCGGCAGACAACATGGTTATCAAGGTATGGGATAATGCCCCGTGGAATGCTGCTTGCCGTGCCATGCCAGAGGGCGCATTTGTAGCGGTGACTGCGGATTGGACGTGTAATCAATACGGAATGGATGCCAAAAACGTGGATTATCGCCCCCTTACCCCTGATGAAGAGGAGGTGCTGCTCAGTGGCGGGGCAGAGATGCGTGCCGCGCAAGAACAGGCTTGGGAGGATATTATTTCATACATCAACAGCATGCACGACCCCCGTTTGTTGGCTCTTTGCCGCGCGTTGACAGAGGCGCACGAGTCGCGATTCCGCCGTGCGGCGGCGGCCCGTGGTATGCACCATGCCCGCCGCGGTGGCTTGGTGGAGCATACGGCAGGGGTGATGCGTGCGGCGGATGCCATTTGCAAGGCGTACCCCCACGTGAACCGTGATTTGGTGCTTGCCGGGGCGTTGTTTCATGACTGTGGCAAGATGTGGGAGACCGGCTGTGCAGAGCAGGGCTTTGCCGTGGAGTACTCCGACATGGGGGAGCTGCTGGGGCATATCTCGGTAAGTATTGAGGTGGTCAACAAGCTGTGGCAGGGTATTTGCACCACAGAGCAACGCGCTGAGTGGAAAGCACTTACCCCAGCTACGGAGCAAGTGCGGTTGCATGTGTTGCACCTGATAGCCTCTCACCACGGCGTGTTGGAATATGGCTCGCCCGTGGTTCCGAAAACTCCGGAAGCACTCGTGCTGCACCATGCGGATAATATTGATGCTAAGTTGGAGATGTTCCGGGCTGCGTATGAAACCTCGGAGGCGCTCACACCTACCATTCGCCGCAAAAAGTTCGGGCTTGAGGGTAATGCCGTGGCTCCCTTGCCGATATTTAACGGGGGCAGCGAGGCATGATGGAAGTGGTGCTCAGCCTGAGTGTGGTGTGTGGGTTGCTGGTTCTCTCTCAGTTGAGCCCGGGCCCGGATGTGTTTTTTGTGTTCCGCACGGCCTTGGCGAGAGGGTTTCGCGCCGGGGTGGCAGTGGGGGCGGGCATCAGCTTGGGGTTTTTGATACAGGCCGCTGTAGCATGCTCTGCCGGTGCTTGGGTGATGCAGCAGAGCTGGAGCCTGTACATGCTGTGGGCTGCCGCGGCTTGGTTGCTGTATCTGGCTTGGAAGATTTTTCCGAAACAATGGCAGGGGGCTGAGGTGGATTTGCGGGGGGCAGAGCAGGGGTGCACGTGCCGTGCTTTGTTGTGGCAGGGCTTTTTGTGCAATATTCTCAACCCTAAGTGCATGCTGTTTATCCTCACCCTCAGTGCCGGGCCTTTGCAAGCGCATACAGATACGGTGTGGTATGCGCCGCTGCTGGCTGTGATGCTGACGCTGAGCGGATTGTTGGGGTGGGTGATGTGGAGTGCCTTATTGCAGTGGCGCCCCGTGCAGGGTGTTTACCGCAGGTATGCGGTGTGGGTAGATGCTGTTTTTGCCGTTTTGTTGGCTGTTTTTGCCGTGCTGCTGGTGGTGCCATGATGAAAAAATAGCCCCGTAATGCGGATTGGTGCTTGCTTTTTCGGGCGGAATGGGGTAGAGTAATGGGCGCAAAGACGTTATTGCACTTATGAACGACATTATCACGACAGCATGCAAATTCGTCACGTCCTCCATCGGCCGCAAGATTCTTGTGGCCTTGACAGGTTCGTGTCTCCTCCTCTTCCTGGTGGGGCACCTTGCCGGTAACATGACCATCTTCGGTGGTAACGTTGCTGAGGGTGAAACCTCCTGGATTAACTACTACGCAACAGGTTTGCACTCAATGCCCGCCTGGCTTCTGTGGTCCATTCGTTTGGGCTTGCTGGCCGTGGCTCTTGTTCACGTTGTGCTTACTCTGGTGCTCAAGTATGAGAACTACAATGCCCGCACCCATTACCAGAAAGAGGGTACCCTCAAGGCCACCCTTTCTTCTCGTACCATGGTGATTACCGGTATCATGATTCTCTGCTTTGCCGTATTCCACCTCTGGCAGCTTACTTTCAACGGTGATCCGCATGATTGCTACAATCACATCATTCATGCATTCCAGGATCCCCTGTGCTCCATCTTCTACATCGTAGCCATTTGCTGCCTCTTCATGCACGTGCGCCACGGCCTTCAGTCTGTGCTGCAGACCTTCGGCCTTGCCACCCGCAAGGTACGCCCCCTGTACAACATCGTTGCCGTTCTCTTCGGCTTGGTTGTTTGCGGTGGCTTCATCGCCATTCCCGTGTGTGTAATGCTGGGCATCCTTAAATAACCTTTTACTCAATAAGCTCTGATTATGAACGAAATCAAGTTTCCCGTAAGCGACTACATGCCGGATTCCTGCATTCCGGATGGCCCTATTGCCGAGAAGTGGACCAAGTACAAGCGCGAGGCCAAGCTCATTAACCCCAACAACCGCCGTAAGTACACCGTGCTTATCGTGGGCTCCGGTTTGGCCGGTGGCTCCGCCGCTGCTACGCTGGCAGAGTTGGGCTATAATGTGAAGTGCTTCTGCTACCAGGACAGCCCCCGCCGCGCACACTCCATCGCCGCTCAGGGTGGTGTGAATGCTGCCCACAACTACCAGAACGACGGTGACTCCGTATACCGCCTGTTCTACGATACCGTGAAGGGTGGTGACTTCCGTGCCCGTGAGGCCAACGTATACCGCCTTGCTGAGGTATCCTGCAACATTATTAACCAGTGCGTAGCTCAGGGTGTTCCCTTCGGCCGTGAATACGGTGGTTTGCTTGACAACCGCTCCTTCGGTGGTTCTCAGCTTAAGCGTACTTTCTACAGCCGTGGTCAGACCGGTCAGCAGCTCTTGCTGGGTTGCTACCAGGCCATGGAGAAGGAAATCGGCAAGGGCCACATCGAGATGCACCCCCGTACCGAAATGATGGACCTTGTAGTGGTAGACGGCCACGCCAAGGGTATCGTGGTGCGTGATATGGTGACCGGTGAGATTAAGAGCTATGCCGGTGATACCGTGCTGCTGGCTACCGGTGGTTATGGCCGCGTATTCTTCCTTTCCACCAACGCTATGGGCTGCAACGTAGGTGCTGCCTGCGCTTGCTGGAAGAAGGGTGCCTACTTTGCCAACCCCTGCTTCACACAGATTCACCCCACCTGCATTCCCGTTAAGGGCGACTACCAGAGCAAGCTCACCCTCATGTCTGAGTCTCTGCGTAACGACGGCCGTATTTGGGTACCCAAGAGCCGTGAGGTGGCTGCCAAGATTCGCAAGGGCGAGATGAAACCCTCCGACGTAGCCGAGAATGATCGCGACTACTACTTGGAGCGCAAGTACCCCTCCTTCGGTAACTTGGCCCCCCGTGATATTTCCTCCCGTGCCGCTAAGGAAGCCTGCGACGATGAGCGCGGCGTAGCCAACACCGGTCGCGGTGTGTTCCTTGACTTCAAGGACGCTATCAACCGCATGGGTAAGGAGTGGATTGACGGCCAGTACGGCAACCTCTTTGAAATGTACGAGGAGATTACCGACGTTGACCCGCACGAGCAGCCCATGATGATTTACCCCGCCTCTCACTACACCATGGGTGGTCTGTGGGTAGACTACAACCTGATGTCCTCTATCCCCGGTCTGCACGTTCTCGGTGAGGCTAACTTCTCCGACCACGGCGCAAACCGCCTCGGTGCTTCCGCCCTCATGCAGGGTCTGTCCGATGGCTATTTCGTCATCCCCGCCACGCTGCCCACCTATCTCACCACGCAGAAGCCCGGCAGCATCACCACCGCCGCCCCCGAGTTCAAGGAGGCTGAGGATGAGGTGAAGGCCCGCATTCAGAAGATGATGGACGTGAAGGGCACCAAGACCCCCGACGAAATCCACCGCGAGCTCGGTAAGCTTGTGTGGGACGACGTAGGTATGGGCCGTACCAAGGAGTCCTTGATGCACGCTATTGAGAAGATTCCCGCCATCCGTGAAGAGTTCTGGACCAACGTACGCGTGGTCGGCAGCACGGAGGGTATGAACCAGGAGCTGGAGAAGGCTTGGCGCGTTGCCGCTTTCCTCGACTTCGCAGAGGTGCTCTGCTACGACGCCCTCAACCGTGAGGAGTCCTGCGGTGCTCACTTCCGCCTCGAGCACCAGCTGGCAGACGGTGAAGCCAAGCGCGATGACGCCAACTTTGCTTATGTTGCCTGCTGGGAGTACAAGGGCACGGGCGAACTGCCGGTTCTGCACAAAGAGCCGCTTACTTTCGATACCGTACACCTGGCCATCCGTTCCTACAAGTAAAGATACGTTCCAAACTCTAACTTTTCATACACTATTATGGCAAATCTTAATCTTACGCTCAAGGTTTGGCGCCAAGCTTCTCCCGAGGCTCAGGGCCGCATAGAGACCTACAAGGCGAAGAACATCCCGGATGAAGCTTCCTTCCTCGAGATGCTCGACATCGTCAACGAAGAGCTCGTACACGAGGGCAAAGAGCCCATCCACTTCGACCACGACTGCCGTGAAGGCATTTGCGGTATGTGCTCTCTCACCATCAACGGCGTACCCCATGGCGGCAAAAAGGTAACTACCTGCCAGCTGCACATGCGCCAGTTTAAGGATGGTGACACCATCTGGATTGAGCCTTTCCGCGCTGCTGCATTCCCGCTGCTGCGTGACCTTGTGGTAGACCGTACTGCTCTGGACAACATCATCGCTGCCGGCGGTTTCGTTGACGTGCGCACCGGTGCTGCCCCGAACGCCAACAACATGCCTATCCGCAAGAAGACCTCCGACGCCGCTTTCGACGCCGCTGCTTGCATCGGCTGTGGTGCTTGCGTGGCCAGCTGCAAGAACAGCGCTGCCATGCTCTTCACCTCTGCTAAGGCTGCTCACCTCAATCTGCTGCCCCAAGGCCACCCCGAGAAGAACAAGCGCGTTCTTGCCATGGTGCGCCAGATGGACGCCCTTGGCTTCGGCAACTGCACCAACCTTTACGAGTGCGAGGCTGCTTGCCCGAAGGGTATCAGCGTAGACAACATCGCCAAGCTCAACCGCGACTACATGCTCGCTTGCGCTTCCGAGGCTTTCGGAGTCTTCTCCTGATAGCTGAGCAAACAATTTGCAATCTTCGCCGGAATGGGGTTACCTGTTCCGGCGGATTTTTTTGTGTATGGTGAGGTAGCGCCGGGAGCCGTTGATACATGTTCATGATAGGTAATGACTCATACGGAAAGTTCTATGCTGCTTTTGTATTTTGCTTGTCAATTAAAAGGAGAAATAGTATAATCTGCAAGGTCTATACATTATGAAGTTTTACATCGTCACCCCTGCTTATAACGCCTTGCATTGGTTGCAAGGTTGTGTGCGTTCCATTGCTGATCAAGTAGGGGCGGGGGTAGAGGTACACCACCATATCCAAGATGGTGCATCTACAGATGGTACAGCCGCTTGGTTGGAGGCTTGGCAGCAGCAGCATGCTCAAACCCCGGGCTATAAGCTTACTTTTGAGAGTGCCCCTGATAAAGGTTTGTATGATGCCATCAATATTGCGTGGAAAAAGATGCCTCAGGATGCCGACGTTACTTCCCATCTCAACAGTGACGAGCAGTACCTACCCGGGGCCTTATCTGCTGTTGCAGATGAGTTGCAGCGCAATCCCAAAGCAGATATAGCCGTTGCTTCATACATGGTATTGGATAAAGATTACCGCTATATTTGCCATCGCCGCACTTCTCGCCCCAACAAGACGATAAGCCGCGTTATATGTCAGTTAATTACATGCGCTACATTCCATCGGGCCGAGGTTTTCCGCAAGCGCGGTGTATATTTTGACCCGACGTATCGCTCATTGGCAGATGTGGTATTCTACCGTGATATTATGGCAACCTCACCCAAGGTGCTGCAATTGCCACATGTGTTCTCCAGTATATATGTGGTAACAGGCTACAATGTTTCGTGGTCTGATATTACGGAAACGGATAAAGCACGTCTTTATGCCGAGTTACCCTCACACTTGGTGAAATTGTGTCCCTTCTTCGTGAAATGGAATAACCTGCAATATTTCATAGCAGATTGGCTGAATAAGGCCCCGCGAGAATACGCTGTATACCACAAAACCGACACAGAGCGTACGACACGCCCCATTAAGCAGCCGCGTGTGCGGTGGGGATTCCGTTCTGAAGGGGAAAGCTGATTTTCCCCTTTTTATTTGTTACGCTCGTGCAAGATGTGCAGCAGGTTTTTACTGACGCTGTACAGCACTTGCGGGATGCTCTGTGAAACATCCGTAACAATAGGGTTAGACATTCTGCCCTTGTTGTTGAGCAGGCAGTCTATTTGCGCTTGCACTTCTTCTACGGGCATTTCTTTTTTGCGCTCGTATATTTGCTGTGCATCTCCCACCAGCAGGAATGTGGCGTCCGGCTCGGGGATGAAGTATTGGCAAAGTCTCACTACGCTATCACTTACATTGAGGCGGTAGCGTATCTTATCCATATAAAAATCGTAATAATAGCGGTCAAATACCACCAAGTGCCCCTTGGCCGCCTGCCATCTGACGCGGCACCAGTAGCCCAGCGTATAGTCCAGTATGTACATGCCCATTTTAGCCAGTGAGATGAGCTTGCCATACGGCTTTTCCGTGTGGGGCTGCACGTTGGAGACCACGTTGCCATCATCAGCCAGCTTCTTTTCCGCTTTTACGAAACCCGGGCGCCAGTGGTAATAATCTATTGTATCTCCACTGAATGTACGGCCTATAATATCGGGCAACCCGTTAATAATGGTGCTTTTGCCGCTGCCATCCGTGCCTTGAAATGCTACGATGCCACCCTTACGGCAAAATGCTTTACCGAGAAGGTAACGCATGTACAACAATCGGTGGCATGGAGCAGTTCTCTGTATGCCGCTGATGATGCTTTTGCGGGCTTTTTCAATGTTTTGCCACTCCTCATGTTGTACCCACTGGCAGATATCTGTTGCGGTGTTTTTCGGCAAAAATTGCAGCATAAGCTCAAGAACCTCATTGGGCTTGGTTCCGAATACGTGCTTTATGTTGGCTTTGAATTTATCTTTGATATAGCCATTGAACAAAAGCCTCACAAACAGATTGCATACAGCCTCTGTTTCTGTGGCTGCTTTACGGTAAAGACCGTTACTTGTTACCCGAGTAAGCAATGTCTTGTTATCGAGCAATACGCGGCCTTTCCATGTAAATGTCGGAAAAATATCAATGTGCAGAATGTGAATGCGTTGCAAGTTGTCATCTGCTTGATGATAGTGATAACATTTAATGTTGACGGGGTCTGCAGCCGAACCGGTTTGAAGGTGTTTTTTCCACCCCATTTGTTCGGCGGTGGTATGCAGCAATTGCTCTGCTTTTTTCAGAGAGGTGGCATCCACCGTCATGTCCACATCATGGGCATCTCCGCGTTCTACTTCATCCGCATTGCGCAAGATACAATAGTCAATACCATGCTCTGTAAGAGATTGATAAAAAGCTTCCAGCAGGTTGATATCGGGCGCAGTAGAAGAAGGCATGGTAAATCAGAAAGTGAGAGCCTTGGTGGTTTTGGCAAATTCTTCGTACATCAGGTTGTAATCGAGCCGTAACTCCGGTGCGAGAGTTCTTAATTGAGATTGAGCACTCTCAAAAGCCTCTGCGAATGAGCAGTGGTGCAGGGCTACCTCGGTCATGATGATAAAATAGGCCGCATCGTATCCTGCGGGGCGCATGCCGCAATGCTCCCAATCAAAGACGGTATATGTTCCGTTGGTTTTGCGGATGTTCCACGGGGCGAAATCGCCGTGCGAAAATTCATATACAACGCCATCTTTCAAGATACGCTCCCCCGCCAACTCTCGCGTAACGGCATACAGCTCAGGGGTGAGAACAGGTGGTACTTTTTCGCCTTGGAACTCCCTCGTTACTTGGATATTAAAGGGATGTTGTTCGTCTTTCAGGCAGTATCCCTTCATGTGCGGTACCTCAAATGATGTGTAGGTGGTGGCTTTTTGCAAAAAGCGTATCTCACGTTCCATTTGTGTTGCCGAGCCGGCATTGCCGACTTTAACAAAAATGCGAGGGGGTGTTTTGTTAGCGTAGCACTGAAGCACGATTTTTTGAGCACAATCGTAGGTGCCTACAAGGATATTCCAGCGATGATTTTCGGGGAGAAAACGGGCGATATCTTGGTGCAGGCTTACTTGTGCAAAATATCCCAATTTTGCCGATTTCAGTATGCCATAGGGGATAATTGGCAGCAGTTTCAGCAGTAGGGCCAAGCCTTTGGAGTAAGCGGCAACATTGGCCGTTAAATGTTGCTTGCCATCTTTTAAATCAATGATAAACTTGATTTTGTCACCCTTACACAGCACAAAATGACTGGCCTTACCGGCAGGGCAAGGTGTAATACAGAGGGCCTCATTCAAAATGCCTGACCCCCCATCGGAAGATGCTGTGTGTTCTCCGGTCTGCATTTACTTATTGTTGCGTTTATCTTTAACAGCCGAGGCATACACCTCATTGATTACCTGCATCTTGGCATCCCATGTATAGCGTTCACACATGTCCAAAGCTCCTTGGGCAAGCTTGACTCGCTCATCTTCATGTGCGGCAAGATAATCAATGTGGCGAGCGTAGTCAGCCACAACCTGTTGAAATGAATGGATCGGGATTTTGAAACCGCAAGTGTCATCCAATACTGCGCCGAATCCTGCGTGATCTATCGCGATGACTGGCAGTGCATAACGGAAAGCTTCATAAAGTACAGTCGGGGTATCTTCTCGCACGCTGGTGATGCAGAAAATATGACTGCTGCTCATAATTTGAAAGGATTCTTCTCTGGAGACAAAACCATGGAACGTAATTTTATCAGCCACCCCCAGCTTTTGAGCCAACTTTTTGTAGAGCGGGGTTCTCGGCCCTTTGCTCAGCACATGCAGTTCAACGTTCTCTTTACATTGTTGCAGTGCATGTATGAGAATTTCCAGGGCTTTGCGAGGTATGTGCACGCCGGCCCAGCATATTTTCAGAGGTGTTTGTGCATCATGCGCGGAGCGTGGGTATTTGTTATGTTGAGTCTCAAAGCCAATCTCATTGAGTAGTATGGCCTCTTTTCCCCACAGATTGCGTATATCTTTCAGATCGTCTTTTGTTTTTGCAAAAATGGTGTGCGCTGCGGTTGCTGCTTTGCGGCAGGCCATACCGAACCTTTTTTGTATACCGTTAAAGATGTTTCTTGTGGCCAGAGGAAGACTGCCTTTGAGCCCTAAACATTTCAGCAGGCACCACGGTGAGTCGGAAAGCCCGCCGATGGGCCCCCAGATGAACGGTTTACCGAGTTTGTAGAATAAACCGGGCTCCCGATAACCGGAGATGGTGACCATGTGAACTAAATCGAAATCTTCCTGCTTATCCAGTTCGAGCGCATACTGATATGCTTTTTTCATCCACATGTGATATGTCAGATAATAACTGGGCGGACACAGGCGTCTCAATCGTTTCCATCGTTTTCTTACAATGAAATGAAACGTCATATTGGCCGTCTCTTCCGGATGCTCGGCAGCATACTGAGTGAGAGGAAGTCTGTATTTTTCTTCTGCTATGATGTGGGTGTCATGAAACTTTGCGATGTTTTTTGCAAAGTTCCACCCCATGCCCGGTTCAGACCCATAGCCGGGGTCGCAGGCATAGCAGCACAGCAGTACTTTCAATCGTTCCGGTGTAGACGTTTCCATCGTTGGTTGATTCTATCTGACGCTGTTGCGCTTGTCAAGTCTTGATTAAATGTGACAGTTTCAAATTTTTAACTGTTCATGTATTTTGATTTATGTTACCATGTTCCCATGAAGAAATTTTTATCAACGTTTTTCGTAGGAATGGTGGCATGGGTAGCCTCAGTAGTACCTGCTGCCGCGCAAGAGGAAGAAATCAGCGCCGATGATTTGCTGTATGTGATGCGCTCCATGACGGTCAATCAGGGCGAGACGGATGTGATGGGTGCCATTCGCAAAGGTGGCAAGAAGGTGCCTTTCAGCCTGAGTTCTCGTGGTGATACCATCGTATTCCAGTACAAGCAGAACAATGCTTGGAACCGATTTGACGTTCGCATCAAAGAGAAGAATGTAGACCTTATCCGTGTGGTAAAGGGTAAGGCCCAAGTAATGTCTGCCTCGGGCTATGCTGCCCCCATTGCCGGAACGGATGTCTGCTATGAGGACCTCTCACTGCGTTTCTTGTACTGGAAAGGCGCCAAAATGATTGATGACCCCGCCAATTGCCGTATCAAAGGCCGAGATTGTCACATTGTTGAGGTTGCTAATCCCAATCCGTCCGTCGGTCAGTTTGCTTGGGTTCGTATGTGGGTGGACAAAGAAAACGGTACGTCCTGGCAAATTGACGGTTACGGGGCAGACGGTAAACTCAAAAAACGCTTTACCATTACCTCTGTTCAGCGTTTGGATGACGGCAGATGGTTCTTCAAGCAAATGAAGCTGGAGGTGCGTGACCCCAAAGACCCCTCTCGTAATATCTCCATCAACTACATGGATATGGAGGACCTTAAAAAATAAGGTTGCCGCTTTCTCTTCCCGATTACCGGTATGAAAAAGCTGTTGCTGCGCTTGCTGATTGTGGCTTTGCCCATGATTGCCTTTTGGGGGCTACTGCAGGTGGTGGTTATTCCGCTTTTTCATGCCGGAGACGCTCTCTCCGCCCTCGTTTTCGTATTCGGGGGCGTTGTTTTTCTTGCTGTGTGTGAGGGTGCGGCTTTGCGTGCTTGGTTGCTCCCATGGTTTAGCCGCGTGTTGCATGCATCTGTATACGGGGGCTCGTATTCTGCTGCAGATGACCCTCTTGCGGCCATGGCGGCTTGCATACGCAGCACGGCAGATGCCTCGCTTCTGCCTCGTTTTATGGAACTGGTGGAGCAGGAGCCCTCTCGTGTACGCGCGTGGACGGAGCTTGCTTCTCTCTATGCAGATACCTTTCTCAATGTGCCCGAGGCCTTACAGGCACTGCTGAAAGGCTCAGAATGCGCGGATTCGGATGAAGACCGCGCTATGTTGCTCTACCGAGCAGCTCAAATGCGCCGCACTCGTATGGGCGACAAAGTCGGTGCTGCAGAACTGGCACGCCAAGTCTCGGCTCTTTATCCTCGTACAGTGTATGGCAAGAAAGCCGCTCGTATGAGTGATTAATTTTCTACACGACTCGTTGAGTATGATACCGTGTGTTTCCATCTTTGCATGATAATCATGCCGGCCCTCTACCCATTATCTCCGAGTTTGCATTCACTCCTCTTTTAATTGAATATAAATGAGGAGAAAAAATACTTTGCATTCTTGCTTCTTCGGTGGTAGATTTGCTCCCCACATGCACACGGCACAGTCAAAAGGAGAGATGTTTAAAAACTGAAGCGTCAAGCTAGGTAGTGGTTGTATTCAGGAGACTGAACATGGTACGGAGAAACATCATACCCAGACGATTGATTGGAGCCCATGGTGTAAAGTTGTATGATATACAGGGGCTCAAATATCCTGTGGAATTGTTGCAGGAGGAACCGGAAGAGGATGTAGCGGACGCACCACCTGCGTGGGGTATCAGCACGGCCGAGGCTGCGGAAATATTGGGTTGCCGGCCTTCATCCGCCCGTGATGTAATGGATAAGTTGGAGGTGCGCAAACAAAAAGTACGCCGAGAGGGCTTACCACCTACATGGTATTGGGACAAAAGCCAAGTGGAGACAGTTGCCGCTGCTCGGCGGGATGAGTTGCGCAATATACCTGCACGGTACATGAGTGCGCATGAGGTGAGTATATATTTGGGGATATCACGTAGTACTCTGTTTCGGTATGTGCGGGCGGGATTACTTATTGCCTACTCGGTGCGGCACCGTTCGGAACACGGGTTGAGAATCAAACAATTTTTTCTGAGAGATGATGTACGCCGCCTTCGTTATCATTTGAATGCCTTGCGGCAACGCTGTAGCGGGGCGGAGCCTTATGAGCTTTGATACGGGTGCAAAAAAAAATCCCCATACTTTCGGTATGGCGATTCTGCGCACTTACACGTGCAAACTCTCGGCTTTATCCCGAGGGTAGTCGGTGCTTTACGCTTGTTTAAATCAGCGCTGAACAGCAACAGGAGCCTCCGGGGTGGGGGGCAGCGTGTTGGCGGCGGCGGTAACAGCTGTAAGACCGAGAAGAATGGCGATTGTCTTGATCATGGTGCTTATTTTACTGATTTTTTTATTCCTAATGCACTCGTATGAGTGCGGCACGATAATACGCTTTTTTTTCTGAACGTCAAGAGAATTTTCTGAATTTTTTCAGAAATTTTTAAAAAAGTAAAAAAAGGCTCAAAATCAACGCTTTTTGCTAGAGGAAGAGCGCTTGTTTCCGGAGCTGCTGCGTTTGTTTTTATCTGCACTGCCGCTGCCTTTCTTTTTGGTTGTGGCAGTAGCTTGTTTTTTCTTTTCCGGAGCAGCCGGTTTGGCAACAGGTTGAGTTGCGGTAGGGGGCGGTTCTGCCACTCGTGGTGGTGCGGGCACAGTAATGGTGGCACCCGGTCGAATGGCTGTTTTAAATGTCGTAATCCCATTGGCTAACCCCTTTACCAGTTCGGTACGGTAAGCCTCAGTCATTAACAGAGCCGCTTCTTTTTCGTTGGTGGCATAGCCAACCATTACCATGATTGCCGGGCAGTTAATGGTGTTAAGCAGGGAGTAATGGGCGCGGCGGCAACCTCGATCAGGGGCTTTGGTGGCAGCAATCATGTGAGATTGCACGGCAAAGGCCAAAGCTGCGTTGGCGGTATCCATGCGGTTGCCTTCCATGGCTCGTTTGTGCTCATCTGCCGGGGCAATGGTGTATGTTTCCGGCCCGTATACATCGCTCCTGCCGCTATTGAGGTGCAGACTGACAAAGAGGGCGTTGCGCGTGCTATCTGCCACGTGCACACGCTCGGTATCACTCATGTCGTGATTGCCGTTGCGAGTGAGCACCACATTGAACCCTCGTTTTTTGAGTTCGGCCTCCAGTTCTCGGGCCAAGGTGAGGGTGTAGGTGCTTTCCTGAATATGGGTGGATTTGTTGCCGGCGTCCGTGCCACCGTGGCCGGGGTCAATGACAACTGTTTGGATATCACGGCGCTCGGCTATATAAGTGGGACGCAAGATGGGGTCAATGAGTTTGACGAAATCCGTGGTGGAAATCATCATCTCGCCCGCCTCATTTTTCACAGCAGGTGCAGTAAGTTGCACGCGGTATCCGCTGATGGTGGCTTCTCTGCTGCCCGGGGTAAGCCCCAGAGAGAAAGCGGAGTTGCGAATCACATACTCTTTGCTGCCTTTTTTGGTATCTGCCGGGCTCAATTTGTAAAATGTTCTCAGCAGGTTCAGTCCGTAATATGAAGTCCCGTTGAGCTCTGCGGTTGTCCACTTCATTTCGTCATCTGCCTGCACTATGCTACCTACACTCAGCATGCTGAGTGTCAATAAAGCAGGGATGATGAGTCTTGATTTCATATCGGGGGAACCGGAGAGTTTGACCTTTACTTGAGTCGTGTAGAGCCACGGTAGCGATTGCCTCCACCGTGTATTGTACCTCCGCCGGTGCGGGGATTACGCTGCTTGAGGGGTTTGGCTTGTATGGTTGCTATGTAGCTCGTAATGCCTTGGCATATGCTGTCCGCCAGTTTCTCGCGGTAAGCGTTAGAGGATATGAGCTTGCCCTCTTCTGGGTTTGATACAAAACCTCCTTCAAAAAGGACGGCAGGGCGTGTGATGGTGCAGAGCACGGAGAAGCGTGCACGTTGAATACCGCGGTCGATAGCCCCGGTGTTGCGGATGGCTCGGCTGTGTATGGCCGTTGCCAGTGCAATGTTGGCACTGTCTTGGTTATTACCGGCAAGAGACTCTCGCCTGCGCGTGCGTGCAAAGGGAGAGGTTGTGCCGTGTGGGGCCAGTGTAAAAGTTTCAATGCCTTTGGCTGCACGGCGTCCTGAGTTGTGGTGAATGCTCACAAACAAGCAATTGGGGGTCTTGTTGGCAATGGCCACTCGCTCACCCAAGGTGAGAAACACATCGGAGTCACGCGTCATAACTACGGATAAGCCGGCCTTTTTCAGTTTATCTCTTACCTTACGCGCTACGGCTAAATTGCAATCTTTCTCACGGGCCCAAGGGCTCACGGCACCGGCATCGTGCCCGCCGTGGCCGGCATCTATCACTACGGTGGTAATAACACCGGCTTGCTTGTTGTAGGTGGGGCGTAAAACGGGATCCACCAGCTTCTTCATGTCTACCGCAGAGATGAGCAGCTTACCTTCATGCTCTTTAATGGGGTAAGAGAGAATGTAACGAAAGTTGTTAACGTAAAAATCTTGTTTGCCTTCTTTTACTGAGATGGTGTGCTGGGAGGAACCGTATGATTTGAACCCGGGACGCCCCTGTTTGGGTAAGTATTTATAGAACTTGCAGGCGTCTTCAACCTCCACATACTCAACGTCTCCCACCTTCCATACCTGCCAATCCGTTTCGTCTGCCTGTACAGTCGATGTACACACCGTGCCTGCCAGCAGGACCGGTATCAACATCATTAACTGTAGAATAAAGCGCATGCAGTAATGCTAACATGCTTACCGCAGGTTTGACAAGGCAAAATTATGACAACAGACAGAGTAAAATTCAGGAGTGCTCGCTGACCGGTTCCGTGTTATTTTTTGCCTCTTAATTTGCGGCTTGCATAGCGAATCGTGCGGAAGAGCCCGTGCCCGTAGTATTTTTGCAACTCGCCGAAAATGCGCTGCTTGCGGGTACGCCGGATGGCGCCGGGGCCTCTTTCGAAAATTCGGGCAAAGAAGTCAAACAGCTCCTTGTCTGCCTTAGTGAATACCTCATTATCTTGCAGGATACGGCTGTTAATCATCTCTGCACGGCGCACGGGGTCATCTGCAAGCTCAATCAGGTAGTTAATCAGCTCTTTCTCGGTACGGAAATCTCTGGCATGTACAAAGGCGGCAGGATTAAACTCTTTGGCAACATCTTTATTGCCCCAATAGATGGGGATGGAGCCGGAAACGAACGCATCAATAATCTTTTCCGTTTGGTACCCCGGGCCGCATTCATTCTCGTATGCAATGCTGAAGCAGTGCTTTTTCTGGTATTCGTGCTTGCAACGGTACTCGCGGGGCAGGGTGAATCCTACATTGTTCATGAAGGGGCCGGCGCAGTTTACCTTGCGCACGGCGTTAAGGTTTCTCACCAGAGAATTACGCTCTTTTCCTTTGGGGTTTTTGCAAATGAATGCGCAGAACTCTGTCTGGTTTTTCACCAGCTCCTCAGGGGTAACTAAGGGGCGCTCTCCCAACAGATAGGGTCTCAAATCGGAGAATTGCATCATATGATAATGCCAATACGGGAAACGGTGGCAGCGGTCATCCTCCCGGTATTCATGAGTGAGGCAGTAGTCAAAAGTATTGAGGTCAATAGCGTGATTTTCACCTGTGTAGAGAATTCTTACGCCATCAAAACGATACTGCGAGTCATCAAATGTATCTGCGATAAGATAATCCGCCTCCTTACATTGCTCCAGGGGCAAGATTGTGACGGGGAAGTGTTTCTCCAGAAATGCTTTAATTCCCGGAACCGATGTTGAAACTTTGATGTCGCTCATGGCAATGATATCTTGTGCTTTATTGTACGAAAAGTGCTGTCAGAGTCAAGAAAATTCTATTCGTTCGGGTGGAGTATGAATTTGTCTCCACGGTATTGCAAAAACAAAAACCGCTGTCCTTATGAAAAAGACAGCGGTTTTCTTGGATATTATCCTATTGCGGAGCTCAGCGCACGTAAGTGGCAGCAATCTCGCAAATGTAGACCTTATGCAGCGGGTTGGTCGGGTCATACCACTGGGGAGATACCTCTGCAAAGTCGATGAAATCGCCCTCTTGCATGGTGGCTACGGCCATTTTGCGGCATTCCAGCACCAAGTCGGCATCATCCATGGCTACCAATCCGTTGGGGGTGGTGTGTGCATGCAGAGAGGTAGCGGCCATTTTATCCACATCTCTCCCGGAGTTGCGCCCGCAGAAGATGAGGTCTGCACGGTATTTTTCAGGCATGAATGAGAGGGTAAAGGCTGCTTGTTCATCCATAAACCCAGCTGTGTGGCGGTTGGGGCGTACAAAGACGAATGCCACAGGGCGGTTCCACAGGAATCCCAAGCCACCCCAGCTGGCGGTCATGGTGTTGAACTTATCGGGAGTGCCTGCGGTGATAAGCATCCACTGCTTGCCGATAAGTTCAGCCGGATTCTGTTTCAGTTCTGTAAAATCAATCTGTTTCATGGTGTATCAGCAATAACGGGTCAGTACATATTGCAGAATACCGCCGGCGCGGAAGTATTCTTTCTCAATGGGCGTGTCCAGACGCACGATGAGCGGCAGCTCAAAGCTTTCACCCTCGGCAGGTGTTACTACCAGCATGGCTTTATCGCGCGGCTGCAAGTCATTGTGCAGGCCTACGATGGAGAACGTGGCGTCCTTGAGTCCTTTCACGCGGTCATAGTCGGCAGGGTTCTCAAAGTTGAGGGGCAGTACGCCCATGCCGATGAGGTTGCTGCGGTGAATACGCTCAAAGCTCTTGGTGATGACGGCGCGTACACCCAGCAGGGAGGTACCCTTGGCGGCCCAGTCGCGGCTGGAGCCCATGCCGTAGTCCTCACCACCGATAATAATGGTGGGGATGCCGTCTGCCTTGTAGGCCATACCGGCATCGTAAATAAAGGTGGGTGTGCCGCAGGGGGCGCAAATGCAGGTGTCGGGCTCGCTGACGGGCTGAGAGCCGAAGTAAAGCGTGTAGCCACCCTCTACGCCCTCGGTCAGCAAGTTTTTGATGCGCACGTTGGCAAAGGTGCCGCGGGCCATCACCAAGTCATTACCACGGCGAGAGCCGAAGGTGTTGAAGTCTCTCTTTTCAACCCCGGCGGCGGCCAAGAACTTACCGGCGGGGCCGGTGGGTTTGATGGCACCGGCAGGGGAGATGTGGTCTGTGGTTACGCAGTCGCCGAAAATACCCAGCGCACGTGCCCCGCAGATGTCGGTGATATCGCCCTTGCTGCCGTTGAATCCTTCAAAGAAGGGGGGACGGTGAATG